>CAXTXZ010000146.1:0-8335 GCA_964248015.1 uncultured Rhodopila sp.
CGAGTATTCCGTGTCCTCGAGGCCCGGCGCCGGGAAGCAATCGGCGCGGGCCATGGAGGCGGACCCGCCCGCGCGCGGCCTGGGCGGGCGCTTACCGGTCCGCTGCTTACGCGGTCACGGTTGCAAGCGGCAGCATGTTGCTGTTGCTGCTCGCGGCGTAGGCGGACGCGGCCTGGGCGAATTGCTGGTTGAGCGTCGCGGCACTCCGCTGGCCGGATGGATCGGTGGCGCCGGGCAGTCCGGCTGCCTGCCATCCCGCTGCCCAAGGCGGCAGGGACGTGTGCCCAGGCGCGCTGGATGCCGCCGTGGCGCCGGACGCGGCGGTTGCGCCGGTGGAGGGATCGGCCGTGCCTGACGCGTCCGCCTCAAGGTCGTTCGCGATGGCCTGCAAATCATTGGCCAGCACGGTGCTCAGGTCGCCGGGCGTGGCCGGAGAGGTCGCGGCCGTCGAAGCGTCCGTGCTGCTGTCGGTGGTGGACGACGTGCCGCCGCCGGACAGGGAGGACAGCAGCGATTGCAGGTCGGCCATCAGTTGCGAGCCGGCGCCACCGGTCGCTTGATCCGAAGCGAATTGCGCATCATCGCTGACACCGCTGCCCTGCGTCGAACAGGTTTGCCCATTGGCGGCGCCTTGGGTCTGCATGAGCATGGCCATCATGCTGTCGAACGGCGACGGCTGGCCGCTGTCCGATGCGCCGTTTGTCGCGGACTGATCCGTTGATGGCATGCCGTTCGCGCCGTTGGGGCTGGCCGGCGACGAGCCTGATGCGGGCGGCGGTTGGAAGCCGGCGGAAGCCAGCCATCCGGCGTTTTGCCCTGTCATGGAACTACGCATTTCGCACTCCTGGGTGATCCTATGCCTCCGCCGGTTGCAGCTTCGGGGCCAACCCTAACGCACTGAATTCGCATGGGAGGATGTTCCGAGACCGGCACTTTCTGCCGGGATGCCGGTCAAAACAGGTCTTCCGGAAGTCGATCCCGGCGCTCGGCGGCGGGGCATCGCGCTGGCCCGCTGATGCTTTCACGCAGGTTGCTGGCCAGCGCGGCGATTTCGTCAGCGGGCCTCGCCGCGGGCTTTGGCGCGTACCAGGTGCTCCTGATGGCTGGCGCGTTGAAGGAACAAGCGCCCGTCATGCGTCGTTGCGCGCCGTTTCCCGCGCGGTTCGACGGCCGCTCATGGCTGAGCGCGGTTACGCGGTCACATCGGTGACGGAAGGCGGGTTGCTGGCGTTGCTGGTCGCGGCATAGGCGGAGGCCGCCTGGGCGAACTGCTGAGTGAGCGTCGTGCCGCTCTGCTGGCCAAACGCGTCAGCCCATCCTGTTGTGGCCGCCTCGGTGGAATCACCCGTGTTGAACCATCCGGCCGCCCAGGGCGGCAACGTTGTCTGGGCGGTTGCCCCGATCGACGCAGCCGTGTTGCCCGGCGCGGCGGGGGTGCCGGTGGTGGGATAAGTCGTGTCTGACGCGCCGGGCTCGATGCCGTTGGCGACACCCTGCACGCTTCCGCTCACCAAGGCCTTCAGGGCGTCAACCCCGGCCGAAGCGTTTGCCGCCGAGGCAGCGCCCGTGCTGTCCGCGGCGGTGGGCGACGCGTCGCGGTTGGGCAGGATGGACAACAGGGATTGCAGGTCGCCCAGCAAGGAGCCGCCCGGCGTCTGGCCCGACGCGAACTGCACATCGTCGCTGACGCCGCTGCCGGCTGTCCCGTTGCTGATGCCCTTCGTCTGGAGAAGCGTGGCCATCATGCTGTCGAACGGCGGCGACTGGCTGGCGCCTGATGCGCCATTCGCCGCGGATTGATCGGTGGATGGCGACACGCCATTCGCGGCAGCAGGGCTGGCTAATGATGAGCCCCATGACGCGGGCGAATATGATTGGTATCCGGCAAGCGCCGGCCAAACATTGTTCTGCCCTGTTGTGGAACCAAGCATTTCCTTACTCCTGTGTGGTTCTTCGCGGTGGCAAGCTGCACCTTTGGGGCCATGGGCTAACGTATTGATTTTGCATAAAGGCGTATTCCTGAGGCGGCACTTCTTGCCGGAGCATCAGGCAAAATCGACCTTTGACAGGACTGAAACGGGCGTTTTTGGCGAAACTTGCCTGGTTTTACGAAGCGCCAGCAGGCAGCCTTGCAATATCACAGTGTTGTTAACACTGGCTTCGTCCGCCGGGCTGCTGGATCATGTCCGAGTCGGAAATGAGTATGGACCGTGTTGCATGGCCCTCACCCTGCCAGTAACGTCCGCCACGCGTAGCAAAGGGTGATTTCTGATGGATATGACGGGTGAGCGACGGATTCCCGCGCCGCGCGGCACCGTGTGGGAGGCGTTGAACAACCCGGATGTGCTGAAGGCCAGCATCCCTGGTTGCGAGAGCCTCGAAAAGCTTGCCGACGATCAGATGAAGGCAACCGCCGCGGTCAAGGTTGGCCCGATCTCGGCCCGTTTCACCGGCAAGGTGCAACTGACCGACATCGATGCGCCGAACGGCTACCGGATCAGCGGCGAAGGGCAGGGTGGCGTCGCTGGCTTCGCCAAGGGCGGCGCCAACGTGGCGCTGACCGACGATGGCGCCGACACGCTGCTGAAGTATCAGGTCAACGCGCAGGTTGGCGGCAAGCTGGCGCAGCTTGGCGGGCGGCTGATCGACGCGACGGCCAAGCAGATGGCGGACGCGTTCTTTGATCGCTTCAGCAAGCGGGTGCAAGAAATGGCGCCGCCCGTGGAAATGGCGGCGGCGGAGGCACCCGTGGAAATGGCGGCACCGGCCGTGACGCCGGCGCCAGCGCCAGCGCCAGCGGCGCCATCCATGACGACGCCGGCGAAACCAGTGGCCGAACAGTGGCCGATGCCGCCGAAAGCCGCCGAGGCGGCAGCGGGCCAGACCATGGCCGAACCTGTCGCGGTTGCCATGCAGGCCGCGCCGCCCGCGGCGATCTCGCTTTGGTCGCTGATCCCGCGCGAGCCGTTCGGCCTGCCGCTGGCGGCGTGGATCGGCGGCGGGGTCTTCGCGCTGATGGTGCTGCTGATGCTGGGAAGCATGCTTTAGTGGCGGCGCTTCCCGCCACGGTCGCCGACACCGCGAAGCTGCTCTCCAACCATGGCTACATCGCCGGCCTGGAGCTGGCGACAACGGTGCACCTGTCGCTGGCGATGCAACGCCCGCTGTTCCTGGAAGGCGAGCCTGGGACCGGCAAGACCGAGATCGCCAAGGTGCTTGCCGCTGGCCTGGGCCGCCGCCTGGTGCGGCTGCAGTGCTATGACGGCATGGACTTGTCGGCCGCCGCCTATGAATGGGACCACGCGCGCCAACTGATGGCCATCCGCATGGCCGAGGCCGCCGGCCATGGCGACCGCGACGAACTCAGCCGCGACATCTATGCCCGTGAATTCCTCCAGTCCCGGCCTTTGCTGTCGGCGGTCGATCCCGACCTGCCCCCGGCTGTTCTGCTGATCGACGAGCTGGACCGCGCGGACGAGCCGTTCGAGGCGTTCCTGCTGGAACTGCTGGCCGACTTCCAGATCAGCGTGCCGGAGTATGGCACGGTGAAGGCCGCGGTCCGTCCGGTGGTGGTGCTGACGTCGAACCGCACGCGGGAGGTGCATGACGCGATTCGCCGGCGCTGCCTGTACCATTGGGTCGATTACCCCGATGCCATGCGGGAAAGGGCGATACTGGATGCCAAGGCGCCCGGCGTGCCGTCGCTTCTGGCGGAGCAGGTGGTCGCCTTCGTGCAGCGGCTGCGCGGCGAGGAACTGTTCAAGCTGCCGGGCGTGGCGGAAACCATTGATTGGGCGCAGGCGCTGGCCTACCTCAACAAGACGGAACTGACCGCCGGCGACGTGGATGAGACGCTGGGCGTGCTGCTGAAATACCAGGACGACATCGCCAAGGTGCGCGGGGCGGAGGCGGCGCGGCTGGTGACGGAGGTTGCGGCGGCAGGGTAGCGGAGGTTCCACCGGATCGGCGGGAGGCGGCCTGGACGACCTTCCCGTTTCAGGCCAGCCTTCGAACGGCGACACCCACAAACCCACTCTCGCTTTCATGACAAGCAGGAAGCGAGCGTCGTGAGAGGGGCGATCCGCCATGAGCCATGCATCGTGAACTTGCCTGCGCAAGCAGCCTTCTCACGCGCCACAGCCAATGAAACGCCACGCAGGATCGTTTCCCCTGAAAGAATGTTATGGAGATTTTAATGAAAGCTTAACCTTTTAAAAATAAGGCCTGGCGAAGCTACCGACCCGCAGGAGCTTCCGATGCAGCGTCTTCTTCCCTTGCTGACTTTGTCACGTCGCCTGTACCTGCTCGCGGGACTGTTCGGGATCGGGCTTGCAGCCGTTGGAGCCGTCGCGCTGAACGCGCAATGGCAGGCGATGCGAGCCGAGCGGGTCAGTGAGCTTGCGTCATTGACCGAGCTTGCCGCGGGCCTGGCGGAACGCATCCGCCTGGACGCCGCCGCTCACAACCTGAACGAGGAGGAGGCGAAGAGCCAGGCGCTCGCGGCCATCGGCAGCCTTCGATATGGCGTCAGCGGCTATCTCAGCGTGACCAACGGACAGAGGATCGTGCTCACGCATCCCACGAAAACACTTATTGGCACGGATGCATCGAAGACGCCTGATGCCAATGGGTTCAATTTCATCCAGGATGTCACGCCACGCGCGGAACGGGATGGGCACGCCTCCGTGGCATACGTGTATCCGCGTCCCGGGCAGGACAAAGCGCTATCGAAGATCGCGGACTACCGTTTTTACAAGCCATGGGGTTGGTTCATCCAGACAGGCGTCTATGTCGACGACCTTGAGGCGACCTTCTGGGACTCCGCGCGTCTGGAATTCGCGGTGGCAGCCTGCATTTTCTTGGTTCTGCTCATAAGCGCGTGGATTGCCATCCGCTCCATCGTGCGTCCGCTCGCGGCATTGCAAGGCACGATGCAGCGGCTTGCTGGCGGCGAGACCGGCGTCACGGTTCCACGCATCGCATCAAAGGACGAAGTTGGCGCAATGGCGCTCACGGTCAGTGTATTCAAGGACAACATGCTGGAGGTGCAGCGGCTGCGCAATGAGCAGGAGCAAGTCAAGGTTGATGCTGAACGCGCCCGCAGGGCAACGCTGGGTCGCCTGGCGGACGATTTCGAGGCGCGGCTTGGCTCGCTGGCAAACGTGCTGAACGTCGCCTCCGTCGAACTTGAGGCCACCGCCCAGACGATGACGACGACCGCGGAGCAGACCAACAGCGAGGCCCATGTCGTGGCAGTCGCGTCCGGCGAGGCGAGCGCCGGCGTGCAAACCGTGGCTGCGGCAGCCGAGGAACTTGCAGCCAGCATAGGCGAGATCACCCGGCAGGTCACCGAAAGCGCGCGCATGACCCACGAGACCGCCGAGGAAGCGCAACGGACGAACAAGATCGTGCAAGCTTTGTCCACTGGCGCACAGCGCATCGGCGATGTCGTTGGGCTGATCACCGGCATTGCCGGCCAGACCAATCTTCTCGCGCTGAATGCAACGATCGAGGCTGCGCGGGCCGGGGAGGCGGGCAAGGGGTTTGCTGTCGTGGCCTCGGAAGTCAAGAACCTCGCCAGTCAAACCGCCAAGGCAACCGAGGAAATCGGCATACAGGTCACGCAAATCCAGGAAGCGACGCACCAGGTTGTCATCGCGATCGAGAGCATTGTCAGCCGCGTTGAACGGGCGAACGGAATTTCCAGCTCGATCGCTTCGGCCGTCGAGCAGCAGGGGGCCGCGACATCCGAGATCGCCCGTAACGTTCAGCAGACCGCGGCGAGCACGCAGGAGGTGACGTCGACGATCGCCAGCGTGAGCCAGGCAGCGACCAAGACTGGAACCGCGGCTGGCCAAGTGCTGATCGCGGCAGGCGGCGTGTCGCGGCAGACAAAGCAGATCACGGCAGAGGTGAACAGCTTCGTCCAGAGCGTGCGGGCGGCCTGACCAGAAGTCGCGCCGGGGGTAGCCGTTGGCCGGCCGGCGCGTTGCCGGCCTTGCGATCAGTCGGTCGCCTCAGGCCAGGCCGGCGCCGGGATGCCTTGCCGTATCCCTCGGTTAGATCAAGGACCCGCACCGCCTTGGTCGCCGATCCTAATGGATGATGTATCCGCCATCGACCACCAGGTCGTGGCCATGGATGAAGCTGCCCTCGGTTGTCGCCAGGAAGGCGACGGCTTCGGCGATTTCCTCGGGCCGTCCCATGCGGCCGGCTGGCACGCGGGCCGCCATGGCCTCCAGCTTGCCGGGGATGCGGCCCCAGGTGTCCAGGTTGTACTGCGTCGCGATCGGTCCGGGGCTGACGGTGTTGACCTGGATGCCGTCAGCCGCAAGCTCGAACGCCATGTTGCGGGCCAGATGGATAAGCGCCGCCTTTGTTGCGCCATAGAGGGCATTCTGCTCCGAGGCGACCGAACCGTGCTGGCTGGCGATGTGGATGATGCGTCCGCCGCCTTGCCGCCGCATCGCCGGCAGCACCGCCTGGCTGGCGAAGAAGGCGGCGGCGAGGTTGACCTCGATCAGGGCGGCGAAGTCCTCGCGGGTGAATTCGCCGAACGCCTTGCGGCAGCGGATGCCGGCGTTGTTGACCAGCACGTCGATGCGGCCGTGGGCGTCCAGGGCGGTTGCCACCATTGCCTCGGCCGTGCCGGGCCGGGACAGGTCAGCCAGGACGTGAGACGCGTTTGGCGCGCCGCGTTCCCGGCAGGCGGAGGCGACGCTTGCCAGTTCCGCCTCGGCGCCGTCGGCGGCGAGGAAGACCGACAGGCCCTTGGACGCGAGGGCCAGGGCGATCTGCTCGCCGATGCCGCGCGACGCGCCGGTGACCAGGGCGACGGGCATTACGCCAGCTCCATTCCCAGGTCGGCGGCCTGCCTGCTTTCATAGGCGCGGCGCGTGTCGTCGTAGCCTTGGCCCTTGATGCCGCCGCGCACCGTGCCGGGGGCAACCGAGCGATAGGCGGGACGCCAGCTTTCCGGCAGCGCGACGCTGTCCGGCGGGGCCAGCCAAAGGCGGAACAGGCAGCGCTTCAGGGCGGGATCGTCGTGGTCCTGGAACTCGGTGCGGGAGTGCAGGGTGACGTGGTTGTTCAGGATCTGCATGTCGCCGGGGCGCAGGCGCATCGAGTGCATGATGGATGGGCGGCGCAGCACCTCGTCCAGCGTGTCGAGCGCCTCGCGTTGCGTTGCCGTCAGGAGGGGCACGCCCTCGATGGCCTGGGCGGAGCGCAGGCGGTTGCGGTTCCATTTGCTGAACAGCAGGCCGTCTTGCTGGTCGAACACGGGGTTGGGATAGAACGGCGCCTCGTCGGGCGCCTGTTCCTGCTGGCGGCTGAAAGTGAAAGGTTCGTGCAGTTGTTCCACCAGGTCGGGGCGTTCGGCTTCCATGACCTGATGGGCTGTGACGGAGCTGGACACCATGCTTTGGCCGCCTGACTTGGCGACGTTGTAGCAGGTCAGCAGCACGATGTCGGCGCTGTCGGTGTGGAAATCCAGGTCGGCGTTGGAGGAGTAGCCCCGGCCCTTGCCGGTGCGGTAGACGGTGCCGGCATCGCGCACCGCGGCCATGAACTGGCTGGCCTTGCCTTGCGGCCTGGCGACGCCGGCGTGAAGGCCGATGGCCCAGGTGAGGAGCTCGAATTCGGGGGCGGTGAGGCCCTCGCGGGGCAGGCCGCGCAGGATGGCGAAGCCGGTGCCGTCGCGGACCTGGCGCAGGGCGGCGGCGATCGAGGGCCACGCGGAGCCCAGGTCGAAATCGTCGCGGCGGTAGTCCAGCAGGGAACGATCGGGATTGGCCGCTTTACGCACGGTTCCTGTCAGGTCGCGGCGGGCGTTATCACCCAGTTGCACAATCCAGCCATCGTCGGCTTGCAGGTCATCGACTGTCCAGGCGGCGCGGGTATTGGCGTGGCGCATGAGGAAATCCTTTGATGGCAGGTCGGGGCGCTGCCCCGAACCCCGCCAAAGGGCGACGCCCCTTGGGACCATTACTTAAGGCGTTTGGGCAGGAGGGGGCAACTCAGGGGGATTATGAAATGCTAAGTCGGAATGCTTGCATGAGGTATTGCAATGAATTCGATTCAAAGTCGTGGCGGCGTTGCGCGTGCTGAAAAACTTAGTCCGGATGAGCGGAGCAAGATCGCTTCGGAAGCCGCAAAGGCCCGATGGTCTGCAACGGATGACTTGCCTAAGGCTACACATACCGGACGCCTGAAAATCGGTGATGCGGAAATTCCCTGCGCCGTATTGGACAATGGGGCGCGGGTACTTACTGAGCACGGCATAACAACGGCTATGGGATCACGGAGCGGCGGGTCCAAACGAGTCAAAAAGAGC
>CAXTXZ010000147.1:0-8313 GCA_964248015.1 uncultured Rhodopila sp.
GAGCCAAGCGTTCGGCGACAAAGCCCCTCTCAACCCCCAGCACCACCACGGAAACGGCGCCAGCCGGCTTGCGCCGCACCGCCGCAAGCTCGTCTTCCTGCGCGACCTCCTTGAACCCGTTCTCCCGCAGCAGATGCGTCAGCCGCTCCCGCGAGCCGCGCGTCCAGGCGGCAACGACAATGCGGCGCCCCTCGGCCGTCCAGCGTTCCACCTGCCGGCGCAACTGGTCAAACACGCTGACGCCCGGCCCGCCACCCGATTGCGCGAACACCGGCCCCGGCCGCCCGCCGCCATCGACGCCGCCCGCGCCCTCGGGCTTGGCGAAGGGGCTGAGCGCCAGCACCGGGCCGAACGCCAGCATTTCGTCCCAGCCGTCAGCGTCAAGGTACAGAATCGCCGGAGGGATCGGGCGATACGGCACCTCCCCGTCGCGCGGCGGCGCCTTTCGCGCCTGCGCATGGTCCGCGATCATCTCCAGCCGAGCCTCCAGCACCTCCCCGGCCTGGTGATCCAGGCTGACGGAGACGTCCGGCAGGTAATCCAGCAGGTTCTCCATCGTCGGATGGAACAGCGGCACCCAGTGCTCCATGCCCGGATGGCGCCGCCCGTCCGAGATCGACAGGTAGATCGGGTCCCGCGCGGCGTCCGGCCCGAACAGCTCGCGCCAGTGGGTGCGAAACCGTGCGATCGACTCCTTGCCCAACGGCACTTCCGAGACCGGGCGCAGCACCAGCCCCTTGCGCTTGCCCGCGCTGCGCTGGGAAGACGGATCAAACGTCCGTATCGACTCGATCGTGTCGCCAAACAAATCAAGCCGCACCGGTTCGGCCTCGCCCGAGGCGAAGATGTCGATAATGCCGCCGCGCATGGCGTATTCACCCGGCTCCATCACCGTCCCGGCGCGCCCGTAGCCGTTGGCTTCAAGGAACTCCGCCAGCTTTTCCGGCTTCACCTGCCCGTTCACGCTCAGGTCCAGGCTGGCGCCGGCGAACGCCGCGCGCGGCGGAACCCGCTGCACCAGGGCGTTGACGGTTGTCAGCACGATGCGCGGCCGGGCGGGCTTCTCCAGCAGCCGCGCCAGCGTGGCGATGCGTTCCGAGACAATGGCCGGATTGGGCGAAACCCGGTCATACGGCAGGCAGTCCCAGGCCGGGAACCGGACGATCTCCGCCTCCGGCATGACGAATTCCAGCGCCTCCGACAGCCGCGCCATCCGCGAATCGTCCCGCGCGACATGCAGGACGCTGCCGTTGTGCTCGCGGCGGCGCTGGGCCAGCAGGAAGGCGTCCCAGCCCTCCGGCGCGCCCCAAACCTTGATGGGATCGCTCATCCGTTCAGGTAGTCCCGCATGCGGCGCAGCATCGGCGTTTCCTCCTCGGCCGTCATGGGCACGCGGCCCGTCAGCCAGTCAGCCAGGATCGTGTCAGGCAGTTCCATCACAGCTTCCAGGGCATCCAGGTCAGCGTCGCTCAGCAGGGCGAGGTGCGCGCGCACGAAACCGCCAATCATCAGGTCGTTTTCAAACGTCCCTCGATGAGTGGCGCGGAAAAGTAGGCGTCGGCGCCTGTTATCGGGCGCGGCGTGATCTGGCAGGGTCATTGGGTAGCTGCCATATAGCCACGCCTCTGCTAGCTGTCAGCCCGTGACCTCCGAGATCCTTGCCCCGCTTTTCACCCCCCTGACCAGTTTGCGCGGCATAGGCCCCGCCGTCGCCGCCCTGATCGCCCGCGCGGCGGGCGGCGACCGGGTGATCGACCTGCTGTTCCACATGCCGGAATCCTACCTGGACCGCAGCGCCCGCCCGACGATTCGCGGCGCGAAGCCCGGCACGGTGGCGACGCTGGCGGTGGAGGTGGTGCGCCACGAACGGCCCGCGACATCGCGCCAGCCCTGGCGCATCATCGTCAGGGACGACACCGGAACCGCCGAACTGGTGTTCTTCAAATTCTCTCGCGAGGCGCAGATGCCGCCCGGCGCGCGCATCGTCGTGTCCGGCAAGCTTGACGCGTACAACGGGCGCCTGACCATTCCCCACCCCGACCACCTCCTGCCGATCGAGCAAGCCGACCGCATCCCGGCCGTGGAACCCGTCTGGCCGCTCACCGCCGGCCTCTGGCAGCGCCAGTTGACCACTGGCCTTGCCCAAGCCCTGGCCCTGCTTCCGGAGTTCCCCGAATGGCATGACGCCGCCCTGCTGAAGCGGGAAAAATGGCCGCCCTTCAACCAGGCCCTGCGCGCCGTCCAGGCCCCGGCGACAGCCGAACCCCCTCGCGCCATGCGCGCCCGCCTGGCCTACGACGAACTGCTCGCCGGCCAGGTCGCCCAGGCGCTTGTCCGCGGCCGGGTCAGGGCGCGCGTCGGCCAGCCGCTGGTCGGCGACTCCCGCCTGCGCGACACCGCCCTGCAACGCTTCGGTTTCGCCCCCACGCCGTCACAGGAACAGGCCCTGCGCGAGATCGACGCCGACCTCGCCTCGCCCCGCCGCATGCTGCGCCTGCTGCAAGGCGATGTCGGCTCCGGCAAGACGCTGGTCGCCGCGCTGGCGATGCTGCGCGCCGTGGAGGCCGGCAAGCAGGCCGCGTTGATGGCCCCCACCGAAGTCCTGGCCAAGCAGCATCACCGCACCCTGACCCGCCTGTGCCCCGTCCCGGTGGCGCTGCTGACCGGATCGATCAAGGGCAAGGAGCGCGCCCGCCTGCTGCGCGGCATCAAGGATGGCTCGATCCAGGTCGTCGTCGGCACCCACGCGCTGTTCCAGGACGCGGTGGAGTACCGCGACCTGGCGCTGGCGGTGATAGACGAGCAGCACCGGTTCGGCGTCAACCAGCGCCTGACCCTGGGCGGCAAGGGCGAGCGCACCGACGTGCTCGTCATGACCGCCACCCCTATCCCGCGCACCCTGCTGCTGACCCAGTGGGGCGAGATGGACATCAGCCGCCTGAACGAGAAACCCGCCGGCCGCCTCCCCATACGCACCACCCTGCATTCCCTCGGCACCCTGCCCACGGTGCTGGAAGGCATCGGCCGCAAGCTCAACGAGGGCGCGCAGGTCTACTGGGTGTGTCCGCTGGTCGCCGAAAGCGAGGCCCTGGACGTCGCCGCCGCCGAGGAGCGTTTCCTCGACCTGCAAGCCCGCTTCGGCGACCGCGTCGGCTTGGCCCACGGCCAGCAAACCCCTGACATCCGCGACGCCGCCCTGGCCGCGTTCGCCGCCGGTGCCATCCGCCTGCTGGTCGCCACCACGGTGGTGGAGGTCGGCGTGGACGTGCCGGAAGCCACGATCATGGTGATCGAGCACGCCGAGCGCTTCGGCCTGGCGCAGCTCCACCAGTTGCGGGGCCGCGTCGGGCGCGGCGCGGAGGCCAGCTTCTGCCTGCTGCTGCACGAGGACTGGGTCAACGAGACGGCCCGCCGCCGCCTGACCCTGCTGCGCGACACCGAGGACGGCTTCCTGATCGCCGACGAGGACTTCCGCCTGCGCGGCGGCGGCGACGCGCTCGGCACCCGCCAGGCGGGCCTGCCCGGCTACCGCCTGGCCGATCCCGACGCCGATGAGCGCCTGCTCCACATCGCGCACCGCGACGCCGCCGTGCTGCTGTCGCGCGATCCCCGCCTGGAGACGCCGCGCGGGCGCGCGATCCGCATCCTGCTGCGCCTGTTCGAGCGAACCACGGCGATGCGGACCCTGGCGGCGGGATAAAGACCGCCGATCGACCTCGTTCCTGAAAGGCTTGCAGCGTCGTTGTCAGGTCGCCGCTGCATGTTGAGATAACCTGCCGCGGGGTTGCCCAGGGGCAGCACTCCGCCTAATTCTATCGCGGTGGTCAAGATCAGGCAGGAGAAGCAAAGCCAAGCCTCAATTCCATAGGCAGCCAGTTCCATAGGTGACCAGCGATTAAAGGCAGCCGCCTGTTAGATCCGAACCGCAAGGCCATGCTGCTCGCCTAATTCAACAGGCGGGACACTCCCAGTTTTGCATCAGGATAAGGTCATGCAGGTCAGCCAGAGTTGCCAATCCTTTATTGAACATGCATCCGCCAATCGTTGGAGGGATGCCGTGATCACCGCAAACGGGCTGAACATGTATGAGATGTTGCGAGCCTTGAAGGCGTTGGATTCCGCTGACATACAAAACTTCCGCACTGCCTTGAGTGCGAACCAGGCAGCCGGCAATGCGCCGCGCATGGAATATGCCTTATCCGTGGTGGTCGATCACAAGCTGCCCGCCGCCGCGCCAGGTGACCTGGATCAAACTGGCCAGGTGAGCGACGCACGTCAGTTCGTGGCCAGGCCCCGGTCCATCTTGCAGGAACTCGTTCCTGTAGCCGGGCTGGTTGGCTTTAATCGAGGCATCGTGGCCGCCAACAACGCCTTCATGCAAAGCACCCTGGGCGGGCCACGGTCAAGTTATAGCCAGCAATGTCAACCTGTCGACAATTCGCGTTTGCGCGGCCGCATTGTTACAACGCATGTGGCTTCGTTCGCTGTGACGGGTCTGGATTCCGCGGTCGGAAGCTTACGAACGGTTATGATAAGCGTTCAGCGTGACCAGCGACTCGTTCACCGTGTTCTCGGTACGGCGGGCATGCTCTGCGCGCGCTACGTGCGCGGTTCAACAAGAAATATCTCAAATCACTCCTGGGGAACGGCAATTGACCTTACGATCGACGGCGCGCTCGATGCTAGGGGTAACAAGACGGTCCAGTTCGGCCTGCAACTTATTGCGCCTCTGTTCAACAATGAGGGATGGTATTGGGGCATGGAGTTTCCAACCGAGGACGGCATGCATTTTGAAGGGGGGCAGGCATTGGTCGCGAGCTGGGCCAGCCCGTAAGTCGTTCTTCGCAGTGGCGCTTGGCGTGGCCTTGCTCGCCGGTCCCGCTCGTGTCGCTAGCCAAGCGGCTCCAAATCGGTCTGACATGCGGTCGTATGGTGCAGCGACATGTCGGATCGAGAAGCCCAGGACCTGGAAAGGCAGGCAGTTCTCTTGGATAGGCGGATGTAGCAGGGGATATGCGAACGGCTTGGGGGTGTTGCGGAACACAGCGACTGATTCCACGCCCGAACTATATGCCGGAGCTGTCAGGAATGGCTTTCTTTCCAGCGGCGTCTTGATAACCGAAGGCGGCTACGTTGCCGGGGAATGGAAAAATGGCGCCGTTGTCCAGGAAGGAGAGAACGATCAGGCAAGGCGAAACATCGTACTGGCCGCTTTCGAAGTTGCTGCGAAATCAGCCGATGCGGTCAGCAAGATTATGGCGAAGCGATCTAACGCAAAGTCTAGCCGTTTCTATGCGAATACAGCAACAAAGCTGCGCGAGCAAATGGATTAGGCTCTGTTCGCGCAAGTTCCTTTCCATGCTTTGAGCCAGTCTCTCATAGTGGCTTTGCAAGCACGCCCATGAAGCTGCGTGCGGTCTTTTCCATGTTGAGGGGAAACGGCGTGACACTTCTTTAACCGAGTGCATAAGCTCGCAATGCGGTTGCGGTAGAGCCGGAACGGACATGCGACTGCGACTTCCTTGCGCTTGGCCGCAATATTAGGACAGCCGCCGAGGTTCCGAATAAGCTGGCGAAAGGCAGCAGAGGCGTAACCGCCGTCGGCGACGGTCCGGCAACAGGGTAACATGGCAGTTCGGATACTGGTGCCGTTGAGGAAGCTCATCCCAAGCTTGACGCCGCCCGGTCGCGCCCGTTCCAAAGCGCCTCGCGGTCCCATTAAGACTGCGATGGGGATATACTTATGCTTTTGGACTTCTTGGCCCTCCGGCATCTGCCACGGCGGACGCTCCGGCATCCCAAAATGGCTTGGCCGGCTGAGCATACGCTCTGTCCTCCGCCACGGGCTCAACTCGGTCGCGGGATGCTACGTCCATGTCATGCCCGTCCCCATGCCGCCAGAGGATCGCCTCGATCCACCGGCAAGATCGCGCGACTCGGCCTGCTGCGAGGACGGGGCGCGCCGATCAGCGGCGCAAGCCAATCCCGCTACATGCCCGCCGGCGCTTTCAATCGCTCTTGCCGTGTCAGGCAGAATGGACGCATTGATCAACAAGTTCTGACGGACTTTGAAATATCGTCGGGCTGCACGGACTGCGTGAACATGGCTTATAGCGGATCGCCGCGGGACCGAACGGTCCGGAGGCGTGAGTCTGCTTGGAAAACAATAGGCCATGACGCAGCGCAGTCTCAACTGGACTGCGCTGCGTCATGGCGCCTCAGCCGGTCACGACATGCAGGTGGCGTTTCGGCTGCGCCAGGGTTTCATAAACATCGACATAGCGTTCGGCCATGCGACGCGCCGTGAAGCGTTGGTCAAACGTCGCGCGCACGGCCGCGCGGTCCAGCGTGTGTATCCTGCCCATCGCGGCGACGGCTTCATCGATCGTGTTGACGATGAACCCGGTGACCCCTTCGTCGATCACCTCGGGAACAGAGCCGCAATTGAGGGCGACCACCGGCGTGCCGCAAGCCATGGCTTCGATCATCACAAGGCCGAACGGTTCCGGCCAGTTGATCGGGAAGATCAAGGCATGCGCGCCGGACAGGAACGCGGGTTTCTGCATGTCGTTGATCTCGCCGACGAACTCGACGTTAGGATAGTCACGCAGCAGCGGCTTGATCTCGGCGTCATAGTACGCCTTGTCGGCGTTATCGACCTTGGCCGCGATCTTCAGGGGCATGCCCGCCTTGGCCGCGATGCGGATAGCCCGATCCACGCCCTTTTCGGGGGAGATGCGCCCCAGGAACGCCGCGTACTCCTGCTTCACGGGTTGCGGCGTCAGCAGCCTGGCCGGCATGCCGTGGTGGACGGTGCCGACCCAGTTCAGGTCGGGGATCGGATCGCGCTGGCTGTCGGAGATGGAAATATACGGCGCCTGCGCGAACGCGCGATAGGTTTCCACGAACTCCGGCAGGTCAAGGCGGCCATGGAGGGTGGTCAGGAACGGCACCTTCTGGCGGCTGAACAGCGACAACGGGAAATAGTCGATGTGGAAATGCAGCACATCGAACTCGTCCTTGCGGCGGTAGACCAGTTCTACAAAGCGATTGTAGATCGCCACCCAGTCCTTGACCGTGGGATCAAGCCGCAACGCCTGGTCCCGCATCGGCGCGAGCACCGCCGACGTGACGGAATCGCCGCTGGCGAACAGGGTCACGTCATGCCCCATCGCGACCAGTTCCTCGGTCAGCGAGTAGACCACGCGTTCGGTCCCGCCGTACAGCTTGGGCGGGACGGCTTCAAACAAAGGCGATATCTGCGCAATACGCATGTATGGATTGTCCCACCGGGCTGCGGGTTTGGCAACGCCAGCGCGTCCTGTCTTGCAAAGTCCCGCATGGGCCAGGCGCCTTGCAATTCATTATTGTCTGACAATTATCATTTGTAGAATTTGAATGTGGCGAAATGTCGGCGTTTGGGCGTCATTCCAGTGGAAGTGAGCAATGAACCGTTGCCGCGACAGCGAGCCAGGAGGCTCAGGGTGCATTGTCGTTCCCCTCAGGCTTTGCCTCCAGCCGGCAATCCGCCGTGTTGCGCCAGGTTTGCGGAACCTGACCGGTTGATCCGCGCCGCGCCGCTCCCTTATCTTCCCGCATGAACGCCGCCGTCGAACCATCCGAGACGCTTGATCTTGCCGTCACCGGGATGACCTGCGCGTCCTGCGTGAGCCGTGTCGAGAAAGTCATCCTCCGCGTCCCGGGCGTCACCGGGGCCTCGGTGAACCTGGCAACCGAGCGCGCCCGCGTCACGGGCGCGCATCCAGACCTTGGCGCCCTGATCCGCGCCGTGGAAAAGGCCGGCTTCGGCGCCGCTCAAGTCCAACCGGAGGCGGTCCCCGCCGAACACGAGCCGCGCGACCGGCTCGACCTGATGCGCCTGGCCGCCGCCGCCGTTCTCGCCGCCCCCCTGGCCGCCGGCATGGCCATCCCGGCTCTCACCCTTCCCGGATGGGCGCAGTTCCTCCTCGCGTCGGTTGTGCAGTTCTGGCTGGGCGCGCGTTTCTACCGCGCCGGCTGGCACGCGGCCCGGGCCATGAGCGGCAACATGGACCTGCTGGTGGCGCTGGGAACCACCTCTGCCTGGGGGCTGTCCACATGGCTGCTGCTCACCGGCCGCCAGGAACTCGGCTGACGGGAACTCAGCTGACGGGAACTCAGCTGACGGGGAACCTGGCTGACCGGTGAGCATCCCCGGCGTCGCCGGCGCCGTGACCTGGGCGGTTAACCACGGGCCCTGGTAGCCGCTGGGCCGGCGGTTGCCGTGCGCCCGGGACTGCGGCGTTGACTTCCGGCCCCCGTGCTTGCGGGCTG
>CAXTXZ010000148.1:0-8294 GCA_964248015.1 uncultured Rhodopila sp.
CCGCCGCCTGGCTCATGGCGCCGTACCTCGCCTGGTGCCTGTTCGCCGCCTATCTCAACGCTGGGTTCGTGATACTCAACAAGATTTGATGCCGCAGACACAGACGATGCCGGACGTTTCAAAAGGGCGTCCCGCCTCAAGCCCCTGGCACGGCGCAACAGCTTCAGGTCCAACCGGACTGTGATGCGCCGAAACCATCATGTGCGTCCTGCCATCGTCCAGGGGCACGCGATTACGTAAACCCACGCCGGACCTACTTACGTTCAAGTTAAAGTGCCGGATCAGGCCCCTTGGCATCGGTCGCCTGGTCGGACCAGACCCAGTCGCGGATTTCGGGAATGTCGTCGAAATACTCGCGAATATAGCTTTCGTGCTCCGCCAGCAGCGTGGTGCAGCGCTCAACGAGTTTGCCGCTGCCGCGCAGGCCGTTCGGCACGTAGCGCGCGACGTCTAGGCAAAGGTGCAACCGGCTCATGCGGTTCAGCACCACCATGTCGAACGGCGTGGTCGTCGTGCCCTCTTCGATGTAGCCGCGGACATGGAACCGGTCATGCGCCGAACGGCCATGCAGAAGATCGTGCACGACGCCCGGATAGCCGTGAAAGGCGAAGACGACCGGCACGTCCGCAGTGAAGATTTGAACAAACTCCTCGTCGCCCATCCCGTGCGGGTGCCGGTCCGCAGGGCACAGCCGCATCAGATCGACGACGTTCACCACCCGGAACTTCACCTCCGGCGCATAACGTCGAAGCAGCCAGGCCGCCGCAATGATCTCCTGCGTCGGAATGTCGCCGGCACAGGCCAGGATCACGTCGGGCTGGTCCGGCTCGTGGCTGTAGGCTGGCCAGATGCCGGCGCCGCGCCCGCAATGCGCGTCAGCCTCCTCCATCGTCAGCCACTGCAATTGCGGCTGCTTGTCGATGACGATCAGGTTGAGGTAATTCACGCTTCGGAAGCAATGGTTCGCCACCGACAGCAGGCAGTTCGCGTCCGGCGGCAGGTAGACGCGCGCCACGATGGGCTTGCGATGGATGATGGTGTCGATGAAGCCCGGCCCTTGGTGGCTCAACCCGTTATGGTCGTTGCGCCAGCAGGTTGACGTCAGCAGGTAGTTGAGCGAGGGCACGTCCGCGCGCCAGGGCACCCGTCGGGCGTGCTCGATCCATTTCGCATGCTGCATCGCCATGGAGTCGACAATCATGGCGAAGGCTTCGTACGTCGCGAACAGGCCGTGCCGGCCGGTGAGGGTATAGCCTTCAAGCCACCCATGGCAGAGATGCTCGCTCAACACCTCCATCACCCGCCCGTCATGCGAGACATGGTCGTCCTGCGGAATCACCTCGCTCATCAGGCAGCGGTCGGAAACCTCGAAGACCGCGCCGAGCCGGTTGGAGTTGGTCTCGTCCGGGCAAAACAGCCGGAAGTTCCGCGGGTTCGCCTTGTAGACGTCCCGCAGGTACTGGCCGAGGATCTCGGTCGAGCCGATGCGTTCGCGTGCGCGCTCGGTGAATTTCACGGCATAGCGCCCGTGGTCCGGCAACGAGAGCGCTTCCCGCAGCAGGCCGCCATTGGCGTGCGGGTTGGCTCCCATGCGGCGTTCGCCTTCTGGCGCCAGCGCGGCGTATTCGCTTCGCAAGCTGCCGTTGTCATCGAAAAGCTCCCCAGGCCTGTAGCTTCGCATCCATTCTTCAAGAATCGCCAGGTGCGCGGGATTGGCCTTCACCTCTGAAACCGGCACCTGATGGGCGCGGAAGGTGCCCTCGATCGGAACGCCGTCAACGATTTTGGGCCCGGTCCAGCCCTTCGGCGTGCGCAGCACGATCAGCGGCCACAGCGGCCGGGTCGTCGCCTCGCCCGCGCGGGCGGCTGCCTGGATCGAGCGGATCGCGAGCACGGCCTCTTCCAGCACGGCGGCGAATCCTGATGCACGCGCGCGGGCTCGTCGCCCTCCACGAAGTAAGGCACGTATCCCTGGCCGCGGAAGAACTGCGCGAGATCCAAGTCTTTCCGTCGTCCCCAGACGGTTGGGCCGGAAATCTTGTAGCCATTCAGGTGAAGGATCGGCAGCACGGCGCCGTCGCGTGACGGATTGATGAAATCAATGCTTTTCCAACTACCGGTGAGCGGCCCTGTCTCCGACTCGCCATCACCAACCACGGCCGCGACCAGCAGGCCCGGATTGTCCATCACCGCGCCAAAGGCGTGCGCCAGGACGTAACCCAGCTCGCCGCCCTCATGGATGGAGCCGGGAGTTGGCACGCTGACGTGGCTCGGAACGCCGCCAGGGGTTGAGAATTGCCGGAAGAGGCGAAGCATGCCCGCTTCGTCCTGGGTGACATCCGGGTAGGCCTTGGTGTAGCTGCCCTCAAGCCAGAAATTGGCGAGCAGCGCTGGGCCGCCATGGCCCGGCCCGGCCATGTAGATCGCGTCCAGGTCGTATTTCCGGATCAGGCGGTTCATGTGGACGTAGACCAGGTTGAGGCCTGGCGCGGTGCCCCAGTGGCCCAGCAGGCGCGGCTTGATGTGATCAGCGCTGAGCTTCTCGCGAAGCAGCGGGTTGGCCTTCAGGTAGATCTGGCCGACATTGAGGTAGTTCGCGGCCCGCCACCACGCATCCATCCGTCGCAGCTCGTCGGCGCTCGCTGGCGCGGAACTACTCTGGCCGTCACGTGACGGCGTCGTCTGAAGATCGTCCACCATTGGTCTCTCCGCGAGTACTGCGGCGAGGCGCCGCTCACGCGGACGCGCAAACCGGTTCTGCCGCAACTAGGTTTTGGCATCCTCCTTTGCCTTGAAGTTGTCTACCTGCCAACCATGACGTTTCGAGTGGGTGGCGGACCCCACGCGGCCCCTGCTTTGTGCAAGCCGCTGGCAAACGGGCCAAAGCCCTGGGCGGCGAAGACGACGGCTGCTAGAGGCTGTGTCCGATGATCTCGAGCACGTGGCGGGCAATCATCCCTTCTTCATCCGTCGGGATCACGCGCACCATGACCTGGCTGCCCGGCGCACTGATCACATCCGCATGGCGGACGTTGGCTTGCGGGTCCACGAGGATGCCGAGCCAGGCCAGGCGGTCGCAAGCCTGGGCGCGAATTTCCGCAGCGTGCTCGCCAATGCCGGCGGTGAAAACAAGGCCGTCGAGCCCGCCCAGCGTGCTTGCCAGCGCCCCGGCCTGCCGCGCAAGGCGGAAGACGAACAGCTCCACCGCCTCCGCCGCGCGCGGATCGCCGCTCGCCAACAGCGTCCGCATGTCGCTGCCAATGCCGGAAACGCCGACCAGGCCAGAGTGGTGGTAGAGCAGATCCTCGATCGCTTTCGCATCCATCCCGCGCTCCTGGGCGAGATAGAGGATCACGCCGGGGTCAAGCTCGCCGCAGCGCGTGCCCATTACGAGCCCATCGAGCGGGGTCAAGCCCATGGTGGTGTCCATGCTGCGCCCGTCGCGCATGGCGCAGAGGCTCGCCCCGTTGCCGAGATGCGCGACGATGACGCGTCCCGCCGCGAGCGCGGGGTCGAGTTCCCTCAGGCGGCGCGCGATGTATTCGTAAGACAGCCCGTGGAACCCGTAGCGGCGCACCTCCTCCGCCGCGTAATTGGGCGGCAGCGCGAAGCGGGTCGCGACGGCCGGCATCCCGTGGTGGAAGGCCGTGTCGAAGCAGGCCACCTGTGGCAAGCCGGGACGGGCAGTGGCGACGGCGTGGATTGGCGAAAGGTTATGCGGCTGATGCAGCGGCGCGAGCGGGGCCAGCCGGTCGAGCTCGGTGAGCAACGCCGTCGTCACCAAGGCAGGGCGGTCGCGATGCGGGCCGCCATGCACGATGCGATGGCCAATCGCGCTCAGGACGTCATCCCCGAGATGCTGATCCACCCAGTCGAGCAGCGTCCCAAACAGGGCCTCGTGCGTGGCGGCCTGATCCCCAAGCATCCGGTCTTCAAGGATCGCGTCGCGGGCATCGCGTGCCAGGAAGCGCGGCGCGGTTCCGATCGCTTCCATGGCGCCTCGCGAAACCAGGCGCGGAGAAGCCCCGTCCGTCTCGAAAAGCGCGAACTTGATGCTGGATGAACCGACATTGAGGGTGAGCACGGCATTCGCCATCAGCGTTTCTCCTGGTCCGAAATTGTCGTTCGCGGCTCCTTGCAGGGAGCCAACCGATGCATGTGACCACAGTGTCACGCACCTGGCTGCGTCAGCTTGAAATCACCTGAAAGCTTGGGTTTGGCCTCACTGGTTATTGTCCGATGAGCTTGGGATTCCAATCGCAACAGGTGGAACCCAGCAAACCCTGGACGGCCTGGGAAGCCCGCTCTTCGTTTAGCACAAAAACCAAGCCCTGCCGCCGTCATCCAGCAGGCCACTCAGGCGTTCACTTGATTACCGTGCCCTTGAGCCGTTGCCGATTGCTCTGCCGAAGAATCGATCCTATCATGGCGGCCAACAACAGGCGGGAACGCAACAGCCCTGCCTGCGCGGCGACAAGGATCGCGACAAACGATCCCTCCGCACCGGAGGAACAGGAGTCCCACGTTGCATCCCACCGACATCAAGAACCCCGACTACTTTCATAAAGTCGTCGATTGCCAATGGGCCTGCCCAGCCCATACGCCCGTCCCCGAGTATATCCGCATGATCGCCGACGGCCGCTATGCCGACGCATTCATGGTCAACTGGAAGTCCAACGTCTTCCCCGGCATCCTTGGCCGAACCTGCGACCGTCCCTGCGAGCCAGCCTGCCGCCGCGGCCGGGTCGAGGAAGAACCCGTCGCCATCTGCCGCGCAACGGCAAGAGGGTCGCCCTGGTGGGCGCGGGCCCGGCCGCCCTGACCGTGGCGCGCGACCTGGCGCCCCTGGGCTACCACCTCGTGGTCCACGACGGCGACAGCCGAGCCGGCGGCATGATCCGCAGCCAGATCCCGAAATTCCGCTTGCCTGAGGAAGTGATCGACGAGGAGGTCGGCTTTATCACCGCCCTGGGCCCCGAGATGCGCCTCGGCCAGCGCGTGGACAGCCTGAAGGCCCTGCTGGACGAGGGCTACGACGCCATCTTCGTGGGTTCCGGCGCTCCAAGGGGACGCGACCTGCCGCTTCCGGGCCGTCAGGAAGCCGCGGCGAACATCCATATCGGCATCGACTGGCTGTCCTCGGTGTCCTTCGGCCACGTCACGAAAGTTGGCCGCCGCGTCATCGTGCTGGGCGGCGGCAACACGGCGATGGACTGCTGCCGGTCGGCCCGCCGCCTCGGCGGCGACGACGTCAAGGTCATCGTCCGCTCCGGCTTCGAGGAGATGAAGGCTTCCCCTTGGGAAAAGGAGGACGCCATCAGCGAGGACATCCCCATCCTCAACTACCTCGTCCCCAAGGAGTTCAAGCACAACGACGGCCAGCTCCACGGCATGACGTTTGAGAAGGTGCGGCCCGAATACGACGCCAAGGGCCGCCGCCTGGTTCCGGCCGGCGAGCCCGATGTCTTTTTCGAATGCGACGACGTCCTGGTCGCGGTCGGCCAGGAAAACGCCTTTCCCTGGATCGAGCGCGACATCGGCCTGTCCTTCAACGAATGGAACATGCCGGTCGTGCATGAGACCACGTTCCAATCGACCGAGCCTCGCGTCTTCTTCGGCGGCGACGCGGCCTTCGGCCCGAAGAACATCATCTGGGCGGTCGCGCACGGCCACCAGGCCGCCATCTCCATCCATCAATTCTGCCAGGGCCAGGACGTCAACGACCGCCCGCCGCCCACCGTGACGCTCGCCAGCCAGAAGATGGGCATCCATGAATGGAGCTATGACAACGACGTCTCGATCGACCTGCGCTACAAGGTGCCGCACCGCGACAAGCTGACCGCGCTGAAGGACATCAAGTCCGAGGTCGAACTCGGCTTCGACGTGAAGCTGGCCTTCGCGGAAGCGCAGCGCTGCCTGAACTGCGATGTCCAGACGGTGTTCTCCGACAAGCTGTGCATCGAGTGCGACGCCTGCGTCGATATCTGCCCGGTGGACTGCATCACCTTCACCGCCGACGGCCCCGAAGCCACGTTGCGCACTCGCCTGACCGCGCCCGCGCACAACCTGGAACAGTCCCTCTACATTTCGGACACCCTGAAAACCGGCCGCATCATGGCCAAGGACGAGGATGTCTGCCTGCATTGCGGCCTGTGCGCCGAACGCTGCCCGACCGGCGCATGGGACATGCAACGCTTCCTGATCGACGTAGCCCAGGCGGAGAACGCATGCTGCAGCAACTAGACCGCGTGGAAGGCCTCCACCGGGTCAACGACTTCGTCGTGAAGTTCGCCAACGTCAACGGCTCCGGCTCCGCCAGCGCCAACGCGCTGTTCGCCAAGGCGGTGCTGCGCATGGGCATCGCCGCGACGCCGCGCAACATCTTCCCCTCCAACATCCAGGGCCTGCCCACCTGGTACGAGGTGCGGATCTCCGACGCCGGGCACCTGGCCGCCCGAGGCGGCGGCCCCGACCTCATGGTGGCGATGAACCCGCAGACCTGGGACCAGGACGTGAAGTCCATCGAGCCTGGCGGCTACCTGTTCTACGACAACACCAAGCCGATGCCGGCCAGCCGTTTCCGCGACGACATCGTGGTGGTCGGCGTGCCGCTGACCGAGATCACCAACAAGGCCTACAGCGACACCCGCCAGCGCCAGTTGTTCAAGAACATCGTCGGCCTCGGCGCATTGTCGGCCCTGCTGGACATGGACCCCGCCGCCATCGAGCAGCTTTTGAACGAGCAGTTCAAGGGCCGCGACAAGCTGGTCGCCGCCAACATCCAGGCGCTGCACATGGGCCGCGACTGGGTGCGGCAGAACCTCGAATGCCCGATCGGCCTGACGCTGCGCCACGCCGACACCGTGGGCGACCGCATCTTCATCGACGGCAACAGCGCCGCCGCCTTGGGCGCGGTCTATGGCGGCGCGACGGTCTGCGCCTGGTACCCGATCACCCCATCGTCCTCCCTGGCGGAAGCCTATGGCCGCTACTGCGCGCGCCTGCGGGTCGACAAGGCCACCGGCAAGAACAATTACGCCAGCGTGCAGACGGAGGACGAGCTGGCCTCGATCGGCATTGTCATCGGCGCGGCCTGGAACGGCGCGCGCGCTTTCACCGCGACCTCCGGCCCCGGCATCTCCTTGATGCAGGAGTTCCTGGGCCTCGCCTATTTCGCTGAAATCCCGGCGGTGATCTTCGACGTGCAGCGCGCCGGCCCCTCGACCGGCATGCCGACACGCACCCAGCAGACCGACATCACCGCCTGCGCCTACGCCTCGCACGGCGACACCAAGCACGTGCTGCTGATTCCCGAAGACCCCCATGAGTGCTTCGAGTTCGGCGCATTGGCCTTCGACCTCGCGGACCGCCTGCAAACGCCGATCTTCGTCATGCTGGACCTTGAGATCGGCATGAACGACCGCCTGACCAAGCCCTTCGCCTGGGACGACAGCCGCCGCCTCGACCGTGGCAAGGTCATGACCGCCGAGGACCTGGAGGCCGGCAAGAAGTTCGGCCGCTACCTTGACGTCGATGGCGACGGCATCGCCTACCGCACGCTGCCCGGCACCCACCCGACCAAGGGCGCGTTCTTCACCCGGGGCACCTCCAAGGACACGATGGCCCGCTATTCCGAGGAAGGCCACGACTACCAGGAAAACATGGAGCGGCTGCTGCGCAAGCACCACACCGCCCGCACTCTTGTCCCGCCCGCGATCGAGCGCAAGGCGGGGGCGAAAACCCGTCTGGGCGCGATCTACTACGGCTCCACCAGCCCGGCGATCAACGAGGCCGACGACATGCTGGCGGAGGGAGGCATCCATCTCGACCTGTTGCGGGTCCGCGGCTTCCCGTTCGGCGACGAGGTCGCGGCCTTCATCGACGCGCACGAACAGGTCTTCGTGGTGGAGCAGAACCGCGACGGCCAGCTCCGTTCGCTGCTGGTCAACGAGCTGGAGATCAACCCCGGGAAGCTTGTCAAGGTGGTGCATTACGACGGCAGCCCGATCAGCGCCCGCTTCATCACCCAGGCCATCGCCGGCCACGCCGCCAAGGCGCCGGCTGAAAAGGTAGCAACATGACCTTCATCACCAAGCCCAAGCTGCGCCACCCGGAGCTGCACAAGAACAGCCTGGGCTACACCCGCCGCGACTACGAGGGCGCGATCTCGACCCTGTGCGCCGGCTGCGGCCACGATTCGATCAGCGCCGCGATCGTCCGCGCCTGCTTCGAGCTTGAGCTGCCGCCGCACCGCATCGCCAAGCTGTCCGGCATCGGCTGCTCGTCCAAGACGC
>CAXTXZ010000149.1:0-8248 GCA_964248015.1 uncultured Rhodopila sp.
TTCCTGCGGCTGATCAAGATGATCATAGCGCCGCTGGTGTTCTCCACCCTTGTTGTCGGCATCGGCCATATGTCCGACGCAGGCGCGGTCGGCCGGGTCGGCGGCAAGGCCATGCTCTGGTTTGTCAGCGCGTCCCTGGTTTCGCTGACCCTGGGGCTGATCCTGGTCAACCTGTTCGAGCCAGGGGTCGGCATCCACAAGGTCGTCAGCGGCGTCAGTTCCGGCGTTGACGCGCATGCCATGTCCCTGGACGGGTTCGTCAAGCACGTTTTCCCGGATTCCGCGATCCGCCCCATGGTGGAAAACGAGATCCTGCAAATCGTCGTGTTCTCGATCTTCTTTGGGGTTGCGTGCGCCGCCATGGGTGAACGCGCGCGCGTGGTGCTGGAAGGGATCGAGGGCCTGTCGCACATCATCCTGCGCGTCACCGGCTATGTGATGAAGCTGGCCCCGCTGGCGGTGTTCTGCGCCATGGCGGCGACGATCGCCACCAACGGCCTGGGCATCCTGCTGAACTACGCCAAGTTCATGGGCGAGTTCTACTTTGGCCTCGTCTGCCTGTGGCTGGTGCTGGTGGCCGTCGGTTTCCTGATCCTTGGCCCACGTGTCAAGCGCCTTGTCAGCCTTGTGCGGGAGCCGTTCCTGCTGGCGTTCTCCACCGCCAGCTCCGAAGCGGCTTATCCGACGATGCTGGAGCAACTGGCGAAATTCCCCGTCGCCCGCAACATCTCCAGCTTTGTCCTGCCGCTTGGCTATTCGTTCAATCTTGACGGCACGATGATGTATTGCACCTTCGCGTCCATCTTCATCGCCCAAGCCTACGATATCCCGCTCAGCCTCGGCACCCAGATCGGCATGCTGCTGACCCTGATGCTGACCAGCAAGGGCGTCGCCGGCGTGCCGCGTGCGTCCCTGGTCGTCATCGCCGCCACCCTCAGCCAGTTCAGCCTGCCCGAGGAAGGGCTGCTCCTGCTGCTGGGCATCGATACGTTCCTCGACATGGGGCGGTCGGCGACCAACGTCATCGGCAACTCCCTGGCCACCGCCGTGGTCGCGAAGTGGGAAGGGCAACTGGTCGCGGACGGCGACACGCGCGACATGGTTGAGGAAATGGAGGTGCAGCCGGCATGACAAGGCGGCGCCTGTGGGCGCTGGCCCTGGCAGCCGCGATGGCGACCAGCGCCGGCGCCCAAGCCGACGAGGGCGATCCGCTCACGGGCACGCTGAAAACAATCCAGGCGCGCGGCGCCATCCTGATCGGTTACCGGGACAGCGCGCCACCGTTCTCCTTTCTCAATCCTGGCCGCCAGCCGGTTGGTTTTTCGCTCGATCTTTGTCATGGCATCGCCGAGGATGTCGCGGCTGCGCTGCATCGAGACTTGCTGGAACCCGACGCGCCTGCCTGGCAAACCGGCGTGCGGATCGTTTTCGTGCCTGTCGCTCCCGCGGACCGACTGCCCGCGGTTGTGTCAGGCGCGGTTGACCTGGAATGCAGTTCCACCACCGCCACCGCCGAACGCGCAAAGACGATCGCGTTCTCGCCGATCTTTTTCCTTGCTGGCACCAAGCTGATGGCGCCGCTGGCGGATGGGCAGCCAACGGTGTCGTCCTATCGGGCGCTTTCCGGTCGCACGGTGGTCGTGGGCGCCGGCACGACCAATGCCGCCGTGCTGCATCGCCTGGCCGCAACTGTCTCGCCGCCAATCATCGTGCAAGAGGTGGCAGGCTTGAACGTCGCTTATGACCTGCTGGCGGCTTGCAAGGCGGATGCCTTCGCATCCGACGACACGCTATTGGCGGGTTTCATCGCCACGCGTCCGGATGGCAAGCGATTCGGCATTGTCGGCGACTACCTGTCCTACGAACCCTACGCGATCGGCTTCCGTCGTGATGACCCGGCTTTCGCAGTCCTGGTGCGAGAAAGCTTTTCCCGCATGGCGGCTGATGGGACGCTGAACCGGCGGTACAGCCGGTGGCTGACCGACCAACTACCGAACGGCGACCGGATGAACATGCCTATCAGCCCGCATCTGGCGGAAATGTACCGGGTGCTTGGCCAGCCTGACTGAGCGATGACGCCGGCATGGTTGCCTTGCCAGAAACCCTATTCGCCTACACGCCGGGGCGTCCATGCTCGCAGGCCGCGCTCGCCGACGCCCAGGAAACTTAGCTGCCAGCGCATCTCCTCGACTGCCAGCGGATATGCGCCGCCTTGCGCCGGCCGCATGATCGCGTCAGGCGCCAGACGAACCAGCATCGCTTGCAGCACAACCGCTGTTTGCATTGAAAACCCGGCTTTCCAGGCCAGGCTGACAATGGCCTTGGCGCTGCGCAACCCGCATGCCCGCTCCACGACCGGCACAGGCACATCCGCCTTGACCGACAGCATGACCATGGCGAGCGTTGTCCCGTTGCCCTGAAGCGCGTTGAGGATCGCGCCGTCATCAAGTCGGCCAGCGGCCTTGAGCGCGCTGGCGTGTTCCAACGCGGCGGCCGGCGACATGTCGGCATAGGCTTGCTCGGGCCGTCCCGTGACGCCTTTCAGGGGATGCCGGGGGGAACCAGTCAGGACAGCACGCAACTCCTGGCCGAGCTTGGGGTCAAGATCGTCGCGAGCGGCAAGCGTCTCCAGAAGATTCTCGCTGACGATCTCCGAAAGGATGCGTGCCGCCCGCGGCGGAAGGTTTGGCCGGCGGACCAGAGGCTCATGCCATTCCGGGTGTTCCTCCGACTGGGCCGCCAGGGCGTCGAGCGTCGCTTCCCGGATCTGCGCCGTGCGGTTCTTCAGCAGCGCGCCGATCGCGGCGACGTCCGCGGTGCCGACGATGGCATCCGACACGGCGGCATCGATCGAGGGGCGGCGGGCGACCGCATCGATGGTGGAGGGCAGGGGGCCTGACGCGATCAGCGAAACCAGATCCTCCGGCGTCAGCATCGGCGAGAACAGGATCACGGGCTCGGACACCATCACCGCCGGATCGTGCGCGAGGCGTAGGATGATTTCCCGCGGCCCGTCCGGCATGTCCCGCACAAGCGCGGCAATGCTGGCGCGCACCCGCAGCGCCGCTTCGGCCACCAGGGCCGTCAGGGTCGCCACGGCGTCGCTCTGCACGCGCTGCTGATCCTGTCCGGTCAGGTTTCGGACCAGGGGCGCCAGCTTGCGGCCCAGGATGGCGCGAACGCGGGCGTCCGCGTCGTTGGCCAACAGGGCGCTGACCTGCGGCGGCAGCGCCGGGTTCATCGCGAGGCTGGCGCGCACCGTCACCGACGGGTCACGTGCCAGTTCCCGCAGCACACCAGGGCTGGTTGTCAGGCTGGCGCTTTGCCGGACCCGCGTCGCCTCGTCGCTGTTCATGCATCGCCTTTCAGCAATGAAACACGCCAATGGCCACGGCCGCTTCGCTTGACTTCATTCATCGCGTCATCGGCGCGCTGGATCAGGTCCAGGATCGGTTCGTCGCTTCCGGTCCGCCGCGTGGCTATGCCAATCGACAGCCCCAGATCCTTAAGCTCCACCGGCACAACCGACTGGAGAACAACCGGCGCGCCGCGGCACAGATAGTCAGCGCGTTCCGCCGCCGTCATGTGGTCGGCGCCGCTGAGCCAGACGGCGAATTCGTTGCCGTCCAGCCGAGCGACCAGGTCGAACGGCCGTACAAGCTTGCGCAGCATGTCGGCGACACATGTCAGCATCGCATCTCCCACTGCGTGGCCCAGGTCGTCGTTGACGCCCTTCAGCCCATCCACGCTGGCAACCAGCAACGTGCCGGGATTGGATTCCCGATCCAGGCGTTCGAGGTAACGGCTTATCTCCGCCAGGAAGGCACGCCGGTTCAGCAGGCCGGTCAGCAGGTCGTTGCGTGCCTGCTGCGCCATTTCCTTGTGGATGACTTCATAATCAAGAATCATGCGCACAATGCTGCCCGTGGAAATCGCCAGCATGGTGTCCTCATAATCCCAAGGCCGGCCGTCCATGCCGCGCCAGATGGCAAGGCCTGCCCGGACGCCGAACCGGCTTTGGCATCCGGCCACCAACACGGGGCGCCCATCAAGGTTGGTGACCGAGGTTGCCTCGGTTGGATGTTCCGCCACATGCCGCATGGCCACGTCCAGCACCGCGTCAGCGCCAGGGCCGCACTCGTGGATGAGTTCCAGCGGAGCGCCCTCGGCCAAGGACGCAATGACCGCCGCGCCTTCGGCATCCATCGCATGCGCCAGGGTCCACAGCGCGGCGTCCATCATGCGGCCCGCATCAGGCTCCTGTCCGACGCGCGCCAGGACGTGATCCAGCACCTCCCCCCGGCGCGACTGCCCGGCGACGCGTGACGACTGCGCGTCGTATTCGCTGATGTCGATGCCGATGCCACGGGCGCCGCAGATCTTGCCGCTGGCGTCCTGCAAGGGCGCGGTGGAAAACGCCAGCATCGCCAGGGCGCCATCGAAGCGCCGTATCCAGCTTCGGCGACGCCGTATCTCATGGCCAGGCCAGAACGGGTTGAACGCCGGATGGGCGCCGTCATCCACGACCAGAAGCTCAGACGGCTGCCCAACCAGCGCGCCGGACGGCCAGCCGAGCGCGGTGTCTGGAATGACAAAGACAAACCGGCCCTTGGCGTCCGTCTCGAACGCGATGTCCGCGGCAAGGCCCACCAGATGCCGCCAACGCTGCCGGCTTTCCTGCAAAGCCTCGCGGATCATATCGAGAGCGGGGGCGTCCGGCAGGAACCCAGACGGAGGATCAACGGTCAGTTCAGTCATGCACGGCGCGTCCCAGCGGTCACGCCGCATGAAGCCATCAATTGTTTAATGAAGGGTTACCGGATGACGTTTGCCAGATGGCGGCTGGCATCCGGGCGCGGAAAAGCGTGGCGGCGCCCACTCGCCGCGTGAACCGGATGCCGCATGGGGCTGCGACGTCTCGCGCTTCCATGGCGCATGGCGGCATGACGCCGCAGCCTGGTTGGGATTGCGGGGCGGCAGTCCGTTTTCCATGTAGACCCGCGCCTACGGACCTTCCCCCTCCGGCAATCCGCCTTAGACGATTGTTTTAGCAAATGATTTGATTGGCCAGCCTGTTCCAGTCAGGCTGATGTCGCCCTAGCGCCGCAGGATTGTTGACCCGGCGTAACGCGCCGCCTTGTCCAACTGCGCCTCGATACGGATAAGCTGATTGTATTTCGCCGTGCGATCGCTGCGCGCGAGACTTCCCGTCTTGATCTGGCCGCAGTTCGTGGCCACCGCGAGGTCGGCGATCGTCGCGTCCTCGGTTTCACCCGAGCGATGGCTCATGACGGCGGTCCAGCCGGCGCGGTGCGCTGTTTCCACCGCTTCCAGGGTTTCAGACAACGTGCCGATCTGGTTGACCTTGATCAGGATGGCGTTGGCCGAACCCAGTTCGATGCCTCGGCGCAGGCGTTCGGGGTTGGTGACGAACAGGTCGTCGCCGACAAGCTGGACTTTTTCGCTGATCGTGTCCGTCAGCAGCTTCCAGGTGTCCCAGTCGTCCTCGGCGCAGCCATCCTCGATCGAGGCGATGGGGTAACGGGCGCACAGGTCAACGTAGTAGCGCACGATGCCCTCGCCATCGAGCACCTTGCCCTCGCCGTCCAGGTGATACTTGCCATCCTTGAAGAACTCGGTCGATGCGGGATCGAGCGCGAAGGTGATGTCCTCGCCCAGCCGGTAGCCAGCCTTTTCCACGGCCTTGGCGATGAAGCCGAGGGCCTCGTCGGCGGATTTCAGGTCGGGCGCGAAGCCGCCCTCGTCGCCGACATTGGTGTTGTGGCCGGCGTCGTGCAGGCCCTTCTTCAGGACCGCGAAGATTTCCGAACCCATTCGCACGGCGTCCGCCAGCGTCGGAGCGGAGATCGGCTGTATCATGAACTCCTGGATGTCGATCGGATTGTCTGCATGCTTGCCGCCGTTCAGGATGTTCATCATCGGCACCGGCAGGGTGCGGGCGTAGACACCGCCGACGTAGCGGTACAAGGGCAGGCCCAGGTCATTCGCCGCCGCCTTGGCAACCGCCAGGGACACCGCGAGGATGGCGTTCGCGCCGAGCCTTGCCTTGTTTGGGGTGCCGTCGAGGTCGATCATGATGTTGTCGATGGCGACCTGCTCGGTGGCATCGATGCCGACCACAGCCTCCAGGATCTCGCCTTCGGCGTTGGCCATGGCCTGCCGGACACCCTTGCCGCCGTAGCGCGACTTGTCGCCGTCGCGCAGTTCCGCCGCCTCATGCGCGCCGGTAGATGCGCCAGACGGCACCGCGGCCCGGCCGGTCGCGCCGGTTTCCAGCAGCACGTCCACTTCGACCGTCGGATTGCCGCGGCTGTCGAGGATTTCGCGGGCGGTGATGTCTGCGATCGCGGCCATGGGTGTCTCCGGTTTCAAGGGCCAAGGGTGCCTAACATTTCGTGCGCGGGCTTGCCAGCCCACCGTTGGCACGCAAGGCGAACGAGCCTGCTGCCTAGAGGGCAACGGCTTCCAACGCTGCCGGCTCCCGCGCGGCTGGCCACGCGATGGATGCTTGTGGGCGGCCCAGCAGAAAGCCTTGCAGCTTGTCGCACCCGGCATCCCGCAGGAATCGCATCTGCTCAGGGGTTTCCACGCCCTCGGCGCAGATCGCCATGTTCAGCGCCTTGCCGAGCGCCAGGACCGCCCTGGTCACGGCCCTTGCCCGAGGGTTGCTGTCCAGGTCCCGCACAAAGCTACGGTCCAGTTTCAGCACGTCGAACGCGAAACTGGACAGGTAGCCCAGCGATGCGTAGCCGGTCCCGAAATCATCCATCGCCACGCGCACGCCCAGCCTTTGCAGGCCATCGATCCGCTCCCGCGCCCGTTCGGTATGCGCGACCAGGGTGCTTTCCGTCAGTTCGATCGTCAGCCGTTGCGGCGGCAACCTCGTTTCGGCCAGGACAGCGGTGACCAAGCCCACCAGGTCAATATTGCTGAACGACCGAGCGGTCATGTTGACGGACACCCTCAATGGCTGTGGCCAGGAAGCTGCCTCGGCACAGGCTCGGCGCAGCACCATGCGGTCCAGCTCAATGACAAAGCCATTCCTTTCCGCCATGGTCACTATGTCGGGGGGCGAGACCGCCTCCCCATTGGCCCGCCTCCAACGGAGCAACGCCTCGTATCCAATGACACGGGCTGTGCGCGCGCAGAAATAGGGCTGCCAGTATAAGGCAAGGGCATTCTTGGCGATTGCCGCTTGCAGTTCGTCCTCCAGGGATGGGACAGCGCCGGCGCCTGTCTCACCCGCCAAGGTGACGCCATGGCGGCCCGCTTGCTTGCTGCGGTAAAGCGCCAAGTCAGCAGCTTGCGACAACCTGACAGGGCTGACGCCATGCAGCGGCGCCAAAGCCATGCCGATGGACGCACGGACAGGCACCATGAGGTCCGGGAGCGCCACGTCGGCCTGCATGGCGCCCATGATGCGCCCGGCTATTCTGCCCAGGCCGGCTGGATCGATGGGACCGGCGCAGATCGCCATGAACTCGTCGCCGCCAATTCGGGCAACCAGGTCCTTGCCTCGCATCACTTGATTGAGGCGGTGCGCGACTTCCTTCAGGACGTTGTCCCCAGCCGCATGGCCAAGCGTGTCATTGATTGCCTTGAAGTGGTCCAGGTCGAGCGCCAGAAGCCCGAATGAAGCACCCGTGGCGGCGGCCATTTCGCACGCCTCGGCCAAGGCGTCATCAAATATGCGGCGGTTGGCCAGGCCGGTGAGGGGATCCTTGGCGGACGTGATTGCCAAGGCCGCATTCTTGCGATGCAGTTCAAGCATGGAGCCCGCGCTGGCGGCCAGGTTGGCCAGGAATTTCCGGCCAGCGTCGTCCATTTCCCGCTTTCGGCGATCAATGACGCAAAGCGTTCCCATCGGTTGGCCGTTCGTGGCCCGGATCGGTGCCCCGGCATAGAAGCGGATCGACGGATCGCTGAGCACCAGCGGATTGTCGGCGAAGCGCAGGTCGGCGGTGGCATCCTCCACCACCATGACGTCCTCCGGCCGGAGGATCGCATGGGCGCAAAAGGCGAGATCGCGCGGCGTTTCGGTGGCTTCCAGGCCAACTGACGCCTTGAACCACTGCCGGTCGCTATCGACCAGGGAAACCAGCGATACCGGCACCCCAAAGTGTTCGGCTGCAAGTTCCACCAAACAGCCGAAAGAGCGCTCAGGATCCGTGTCGAGGATTTGGTAGGCCTTCAGGGTCGCCAGGCGCTGCGACTCATCATCGGGAAA
>CAXTXZ010000150.1:0-1875 GCA_964248015.1 uncultured Rhodopila sp.
CGCAGAGCCTGCGTGAAGCGCCGGACGGAAGCCTGGGCGACAGCCCTTGGGGCACCGACTTCCCCCCGGTCACGATCCGCGACATGGCGCGGGCGCAGAAGCGCCTGATCGATCACCTGGGCATCAAGCGCCTGTTCGCGGTCATCGGCGGATCGATGGGGGGCATGCAAGTGCTGCAATGGGCGGCGTCCTATCCCGACATGGTGTTCGCCGCCCTGCCGATCGCCACCTCGTCCCATCATTCGGCACAGAACATCGCTTTCCACGAGGTCGGGCGGCAGGCGATCTTCGCCGATCCCGACTGGCAGGGCGGGCGCTACTGGCAGACCGGCCGCATCCCCGCGCGAGGCCTGGCGGTGGCGCGGATGTGCGCGCACATCACCTACCTGTCGGAAGAAGCGCTGACCCGCAAGTTCGGCCGCCGCCTGCAGAACGCGCCAAAGGACAGCACCGAGGCCATCAGCCTGTTCGGCGAGATGTTCGAGGTCGAAAGCTACCTGCGCCACCAGGGCAGCACGTTCGTGCAGCGGTTCGACGCCAACAGCTACCTGACGATCACCCGCGCGATGGATTACTTCGACCTCGCGGCTGATTGCGGCGGCGACCTTTCGGCGGCGTTCAAGGGCACCCGGACGCGTTTCCTGCTGGCGTCCTTCACCTCCGACTGGCTGTTCCCGACAACCCAGAGCCGCGCCGTGGCGCGGGCGTTGAACCGGGCGGGGGCCAACGTGTCGTTTGTCGAGTTCCCCACCGACAAGGGGCATGACGCGTTCCTGCTGGACGAGCCGGATTTCCATCGCACGCTGGCCGGCTTCCTGCGCGGCTGCGCGGTCCATGCCGGCCTGCTCAGCCGCCTGCGCGACTGATGAGCCACGACCCGGTCCGCTTCCTGGCGAAGAACATGCGGGTCGATCTCGCCTTGATCGCCGGCATGATCGCGCCCGACGCCCGGGTGCTGGACATTGGCTGCGGCGACGGCACGTTGATCGACCATCTGTTCCAGACCAAGAACTGCGACGCCCGCGGCATCGAGATCAACATGGCCGAGGTCACTCGCGCCGTGGCGCATGGCCTGCCGGTGATGCACGGCGACGCCGACATCGACCTGGCGCAGTACCCGGATGCCGCGTTCGACTATGTCGTGCTGTCGCGTGCCTTGCAGGCGGTGGAGCGGCCGCGCACCGTGCTGCGCCAGATGCTGCGGATCGGCACGCGCGCCGTCGTCAGCTTCCCGAATTTCGGCCACTGGCAGGTGCGCTGGCAGTTGCTGTCCACCGGCCGCATGCCGATGACCTCGACCTGGGACCGGCCGTGGCACGAAACGCCCAACATCCATCCCTGCACGATCCGCGATTTCTTCGCGCTGTGCGAGGAAGAAGGCTATGTCGTGGAACGCTGGCTCGCCGCTGACGAAGCGGGCCGCAAGGCGCCGTGGCGGCGGTTCCTGCAACTTGCCAACCTGTTCGGGGAGCAGGGCGTTTTCCTGCTGCGGCGCCGATAACGACCCGGCGGATGCCGCTGGCCGTCCGTCGGAGAGCGGCGCGCCGGCGGTTACGGTGGGCCGCGGCGGTTTCCCTGCTGATCCACCTGGTCATCGGCATGCTGCTGCTGACGACGTTTCGGCGACCGCCAAAGGACGAACTGCTGCCGCCGCCGTCGCCGGTGACCATGCTGTTCGAGAGCGGCCAGCGCAACCAGCCCACCTTGCCGGAGCCGTTGCCGGAGGCCCATCCGGCGGCGCCGCCCACGGAAGCGCCGGAGCCGTCGCCTCCCGCGCCTCCGCCAACCGAAGCCGCGCCGCCACTTCCTAGCGAGCCACCGCCGGCCCAAGCGCCGCCAGCGCCTGAAACCCTGTCAAAGGCGCCGCCGCAAGCC
>CAXTXZ010000150.1:1975-5290 GCA_964248015.1 uncultured Rhodopila sp.
GCCACCGCCGCCAACAATCGCGCCGCCAGCGCAGGCGCCTCCATCCAAGCTGAAACCATCGCCAAAACCGGTGATCCCGCCAAACCCGCTGGCGTTTCCCCCGCCGATGGAGTTCAGCTTCGGCAGACCCGCGCCACATTCGCCGCCATCGCTTGCCCGCCGGCCTTCCAGAGGGATCGACATGTCGCTGGGGCCAGCCATGCGAGGCGCAAGCAACGCCACGCCCCATGCCGACATCGACAGCGACAACGGCGGGCCTGACTGGCGGAACGCCCTCAGCCTGTGGGTGTCGCAGCACGCCTACTATCCCCGACAGGCCCGTCGCGACGGCGAGGAGGGCGATGCCAGGGTGCACGTCAGCGCGGACCATGATGGCCGTGTCAAAGAGGTCGAGCTGGTCGGACGGTCGGGATCGATATGGCTGGACCTGGCGCTGCAGGCCCTGTTCCGTAACGCGCGCATCCCGCCACTGCCGCCCGGCAACAACGAGCCGGTCGATTTCGACTTCACCATGCACTACATCCTGCGCCGAGGACCGTAACGCCTGAACAGGCTCCAGACAGTGGGAGCTAACCCTGGACACAAGCGATGCCTTTGCCGCCCTTGGGATCGACAACGCAAGGCTTGTGCCGGGACAAGCCAAGAGGCTGCTTGCTGTCAGTGGCGAAAGGCGCTTAGAGCACTTTTAGCTGACCGTAAACGGCCAGCGTGCTCTATCTCATTGTTTGGGCGAGCACCTTTATTAGCCAGACTGTTCCCGTCAGGCTAATGTTGCCCAGTCGAGCACTTCTGGCGATCGCCAGCGATCTGCCATCCGCGTTTCCAAGGAGCGTGCCGCCCAACAGGGAGACGAGAAGGCGGGCGCTGGCGGCGATCCACCATCATGCGGAGAGCAGCTCGGGAAAGACGATGTTCAGCCGGCTTACCCTGGACACCTTGCAGCGGGAACTTCAGGCATGAATTGCGCCAGGCTCACCGGCCCGCCAGATGGTCCTCGATGATCTTCAGGTTTCGCAGGTTGGCTTTCAGCGCCATGTCGAACAGGTCGCCCAGCACGGGAACGCTGCCGCCCAGAACCTCGACGCCGACATTCGCCAGCATCCGCCCCAGCTTCCACCTTGGCAGGCCAAGCTGCGCCGCCTCGTAGATGATGTAGAGCGAGATCGCCCCCAGCACCGCATCACCGCCGATCGGCAGGAGGCCGATCACGCTGTTCAGGCCGAAGCGGAAGCGGGTTCCGGGCAGGATGAAGGCGCCGTCGATGATCCAGGCAAGGCGTCGCAGCCGAGCCAGGCGCGTCGCGGCGCTCGAAGCAGGGTAGATGTGATGCGCATTGGCCCAGGCCATGGTCAAAGTCTCCATCTCGTTGCCCACGATGTCAGAAGGCAGCGAGTGAAAATCAATCCCGGGGGAATAATAAGGGAAGCCGCCGCACCTTGTTGGGCCGGAGGATTCATGGGAAGGTGAGGGCTTGGCGCTGTGACAACTCTCGCGGCGGTTTCCGTCGGTAGCCAGTGCGGTGACACGGAATGATGCGGCCGCCCCAGCCTTTGTCCCGCTTTCTTGCGCTGTATTCGGCGCTGTTCATGGCGTTTGGTGTCATTTCTCCCTTCCTGGGCGCCTTCCTGACGATCCGGGGCCTTGCGCCTGGGGCTGTCGGGCTGGTGCTGGCCGCTGGCACCGGCATCCGCCTGGTCGCCGGCCCAGTTGGCGGCCGCCTGGCCGATCGGCTGGGTGCGCCACGGCTGGTCTTGACATGTTACCTCGTGGCGGCGTCCCTGGTGGCGTTTTGCTACCTGCCAGTGGCAGGGCTGGCAATGCTGCTTCTGGTCAGCATTGCCCATGCCTCCGTGCTGGCGCCCATCGTCCCTTTGGCGGACGCGCTGGCGGTGGCGGATGCGACGCCGGACCAGTTCGCTTACGGCTGGGTCAGGGGCGCCGGATCGGCGGCCTTCATCCTTGGCACGCTGGCGGCTGGCCAGATCGTGGCGCAAACCGGGCTTGCCAGCACCATCTGGCTTAATGGCGCGTTGCTGGGGGTTGCCGGATGGTGCGCCACACGGTTGCCGGACCGCCTGCGGCAGCCGGACCGGCATGCCGCGGCGGCATCCGGTGGATTGGTTTCGTTGCTGCGTATCCCGATGTTCCGCCGCGTCATGCTGGCCGCCGCCCTGATCCAGGGCAGCCATGCCTTTCACGATGGCTTCGCCGTCATCAACTGGACGCAGGCAGGCATTGGCAGTGGAACCGCCGGGCTGCTCTGGTCGGAAGCGGTGGTGGCCGAGGTTGTCGTCTTCCTGTTGCTTGGCCGCCCGTTGATCGACAGGCTTTCCCCGGCTGGAGCCTGCGTCCTGGCAGCCTTGGCTGGCGTCCTGCGCTGGACAGTCCTGGCGCAGTCAGCGTCGGTGCTGGCGGCGGCGCTGACAGAGCCATTGCATGGGTTCACGTTCGCATTGCAGCATCTGGTCTGCATGCGCCTTATCGGGGCCATAGTCCCGCCGCACTTGGCCGCGACGGCGCAGTCGTTCTACAACACTGTTGCAGTGGGCGCCGTATATGCCGTCCTGACGCTCGCCTCGGGCGTGCTTTACGCGGATTTTGGCGCGGGTGGGTTCTGGGCGATGGCGGGCTTGTGCGCAGCGGCTGTGCCGGTGGCCATGGGATTGCGCCTTGACAGCCCAGGCACTCAGGCGGCCACGGCACCAAGCGGCTTGCCGCCTGCGTCCATCCGCCCTGACCGGATCGGAACATGAGACGCTTGCTCATCCTTGCCCTGGTCGTTCCGCTGATTGCCGCCGGCGCTGGCGCGCTTGCCTGGCATCAGGCCATTCCGCCGTCGCCGCCCGGCGTGCGGGCCTTTGACGCCGCACAGATCCGCCAAGGCGCGGAACTGGCCACGATCGGCGATTGCGCCGTCTGCCATACGCTGGAGTCCGGCCGTCCCTATGCCGGCGGCCGAGGCGTGCCGACGCCCTTCGGCGCCGTTTACGCCACCAACATAACGCCCGATCCGGAAACCGGGATCGGCCAATGGTCGCAAGCCGCCTTCCAACGCGCCATGCGTGACGGCATCGACCGCCAAGGCCGCCACCTTTATCCCGTGCTGCCTTATCCGCATTTCACTCGTGCCACCGACGCGGATATCGCGGCGCTGTACGCGTTCCTGATGTCGCGCCCCCCGGTGCGGCAGGACACCCCGGCCAACCGCCTGCCGTTTCCCCTTGACAACCGCGTCCTGCTGGCGGGCTGGAACCTGCTCTACCTGAAACCTGGTCCGTGGCAGCCCGATCCGGCGCACGATCAAACCTGGAACCG
>CAXTXZ010000150.1:5390-8241 GCA_964248015.1 uncultured Rhodopila sp.
TGGCGACATCCAGGCAGCGGCCATGTTCGCGGGCGCCTGCGGCGGCTGCCACGCCCAGGATGCGCCGATGACGCGCGACGGGGCGCCCTCGCTCGCGGTCAGCGCCGCGTTGAACGCGCCGACCCCGCGGAGCGTCATCCGAATCATCCTGCGCGGCATTCCCTGGCGTGAGGGCAGGGCGGCGCCCTTCATGCCAGCCTACGCCGACATGCTGACCGACGCCCAGGTCGCCGCGCTGGCCAGCTACCTGAGGGCGACCTATACCGGAAAACCACCTTGGAACGATGTTGCATCGGCAGTCGCCAAGGCGCGAGGAACATCATGATCCAGTTGAACGTGAACGGGCGCGACCACGCGGTTGACGCGGAGCCCGATACGCCCCTGCTGTATGCGCTGCGCGACGACCTTGGCCTGAACGGCGCAAAATTCGGCTGCGGCCTTGGCCAGTGCGGCGCCTGCACCGTCATTGTCGATGGCCAGGCGGTGTTCTCCTGCCTCACGCCTGTCGCCGTTCTGGCCGGCCGACGCGTCCGCACCATCGAGGGCCTCGGCATGAACGCCGTGCAGCGGGCCTTCATCGAGGAGCAGGCGGCGCAGTGCGGCTACTGCATCGCCGGGATGGTGATGCGCGCGCAGGCGCTGCTGGAGCGTAACCCGCATCCGACTGAGTCCGAGATCCGTGCCCACATGGCCGTCAACCTTTGCCGCTGCGGCACGCATATGCGCATCCTGGCGGCGGTCAGGCGTGCCGCATCCGAGGCGAAGGCATGATGACTCCCGCTCTGACACGCCGGGGCGTGCTGGCTGCCGCCGGTGGCCTAACTGTAGCGTTTTCGCTACGCGCGCAGGAGGCGCCTCGCTTCGGCGTCCCGCCGCGACCCGGCAGCCTGAAGGAAACGCCGCTGCTGGATGCCTGGATCCGTGTCGCGCCCGACGGACGGATCACCGTGTTCACCGGCAAGGCCGAGTTGGGGCAGGGGCTGAAAACGGCGTTGGTGCAGGTGGCGGCGGAACAGCTTGATGTCGCGCCCGGCCAGATCGACCTGCTGACCGCCGACACCTCGCTGTCGCCGAATGAGGGCATCACCGCCGGCAGCCATTCCATGCAGGACAGCGGCACGGCCATCATGAACGCCGCCGCGCAGGTCCGGTCGCTGCTATGCGATGCCGGCGCCGCGGAACTTGGCGTCGCGCCGAACGCGGCATCGACCAATGCCGGCATGGTGCATGCGCCGGATGGCCGCGCCATCGGCTATGGGCCGCTGGCGGCGAAGCTGGACCTGCATCGGGAAGCGGAGGCAACCAGCACGTTGAAGGACCCCGCCGCCTACCGCCTGCTGGGAACCTCGATGCCACGCGTCGATGTCCCCGGCAAGCTGACCGGCGGCGCGGCCTATGTGCAGGACATGCGCCTGCCCGGCATGCTGCACGCCCGCGCCATACGCCAGCCAAGCGCCGGCGCCGTGTTGGGCGACTTCGATGCCGGACCGGTCGAGCGCATGCCGGGCGTGGTCAAGGTCGTGCGGGAGGGCAGCTACCTCGCGGTGGTCGCCGGGAAGGAGTGGCAGGCCATCAAGGCGATGCGGGCGCTGGCCGCCGCCGCGCTTTGGGAGGAAACCGCGTCGCTGCCGGACGAGGCGACGGTGCTGGAAACGCTGCGGGCGCTGCCGGCGCGCGACATTCCCATCCTGGAATGGTCCGCCCCCGCCGAGGCTCCGGTCAGGCGGCTGAAGGCCCGCTACACGCGTCCCTACATGATGCATGGCGCGATCGGGCCATCCTGCGCCGTGGCGCAATGCGCCGACGGGATGATGACGGTCTGGACCCACACGCAGGGCGTGTATCCGCTGCGCGCCGCGCTCGCGCAACTGCTGCGCCTGCCGCCCGAGCAGGTGCGTTGCATCCACGTCGAGGGCTCCGGCTGCTACGGCCACAACGCCGCCGATGATGTCGCCGGCGATGCCGCGCTGATCGCCCGCGCCGTCCCCGGCCGCCCCATTCGCGTGCAGTGGATGCGGGAGCAGGAGCACGCCAACGAACCCTACGGCGCCGCGATGATCGCCGAGGTCGAGGGCGCGCTGGACAAGAACGGCCAGATCGTGGACTGGGACTACGGCGTCTGGAGCAACACGCACAACCGCCGCCCCAGTGCCGGCGGGCTGCTGCTGCAGAACGCCGCGCTGCCGGAGGCCCTGCCGGTGCCGCCGCCCGCGCCGATCCCGATGCCCGAGGGCGGCGGCGAGCGCAACAGCAACCCGATCTACGCCTTCCCGAATGCCCGGGTGGTGTCGCATTTCATTCCGCAGATGCCGCTTCGGGTCTCCGCGCTGCGTTCGCTGGGCGCTTACCTGAATGTCTTCGCGATCGAAAGTTTCATGGACGAGATGGCCGAGGCCGCCGCGGCCGATCCGGTTGACTTCCGCCTGCGCCACCTGAAGGACGAACGGGCGAGGGCTGTCATCTCCCTGGCCGCCGACAGGTTCGGCTGGTCCGCCGGCAGCCCCGGACAGGGCAGGGGATTCGCCTTCGCGCGCTACAAGAACCTTGGCGCTTACTGCGCCGTCGCGGTCGCGTTGCGGGTCGAGCATGAAACCGGGCAGATCCGCCTTGGCCGCATCGTGGCCGCGGTGGACAGTGGCCAGCCGATCAACCCCGACGGCATACGCAACCAGATCGAGGGCGCCATTGTCCAGGCAGCCAGTTGGACTCTGTACGAGGCCGTGCGCTTCGACAGCCGCCGCATCCTGAGCACCGACTGGAGCGGCTACCCGATCATGCGCTTTCCCGCCGTGCCGGAGTCGGTCACGGTGCATGTCGTGCCGCGCCCCGGACAGCCGTTCCTTGGGACGGG
>CAXTXZ010000151.1:0-2537 GCA_964248015.1 uncultured Rhodopila sp.
GTAGGGGATCACCACGTCAACTTTTTGCTCCAGGGCCGTTTCCACCTGATGGCGCGTCATCGTCCCCGGGAGGCCCAGCTTGTTGAGCACGATCAGCGACCGCCGGGTCTGCTGGGCGCCGATTGGAAGTGCGACGGCCCGCAGCGTGTCGCGCACCGACTGCAAGGTCGGCTCCATCACCAGCACGCGCTGGCGCACCATCTCCAGCAGTTCGCCGTGCCAGGCAACCGGCGCCAGGGGCACGTCCACGATCACGTAGTTGTAGCGTTGCCTGAGCCTTTGCAGCAGATCGTGCGCCGCCCCCTCGGCAACCGCCGGCTGCTCGGTCAGCTTCTCCTCGGCGGCGATCACCGCCAGCCGGTCGCCCGCGGGTTCGGCGATGCGTTCCATGAACAGGTCATCGACGCGGTTTGGCGTTTCCAGCGCCAGGCGCAACCCGCCGCCGCTCTTGGCCCCGAGCAGCAGCGCCGCGGTGCCGGTGTGGAAGTGGGCGTCGAGCAGCACGGTGTGCCGCTTGACCTCCGTCGCCAGGTGCCAGGCGAGGTTGGCGGCAAGCGTCGTCGCCCCGGCCCCGCCGCAGACATTGGTCAGGGCAAGGACCCGGCCGCCTTGCAGGGTCGCCGCGGACACGCTGGCGCGCGTGATGAAGGGGCCGAAATGCTGGGCCACGACCTCCGCGTTCAGCGGCTTGTAAAGGTATTCGGCCACGCCCAGCGTGCGCGTCAGTTGGCGGTAGAGATCGACATCCTGGCGGTCGCCGATGACCAGCACCCGCACGTCCGGCTCGACCACCTCGGACAAAGCGATCAGTGACGACATCGGCTGCTCGTCGCCGCTGATGTCCACGACGAGGACGCGCGGGGTCGGCATCTTCTTCATGGAGGCGACGGCGCCGCGGCTGCTTCCGCGGTGCACGACGACTTCCTCGGACCCGACGGCGAGCAAGCCTTGGCGCAGGACTGCCTCGCTTTCGGCGTCGCTGACGAAGGCCAGCACCTGAACGCGTCCGCTGCGGCCGGACACGGCCGGGGACGAGGGCGGGAGAACCTTTGCGCCGTCGTCGGGCATCAGGGGCCGCCCGCGCCGGATGGCGCCGCCTGGACCTTCAGGTCGGTGAGAGCGCTGTCCGGCAACGGCTTCACATGGCCGGCGCGAAGGCGAAGGACCGCCTGCGAGGCCAGTTCCCCATCTGATCCTGTCGCCTCCCGGCCGTGGGACAGGTCAGCGGGATTGGCCACTTCCGCCGCGATGTTCGTTTCGTTCGCGCCGACCGGGCGCCAGTCGTTCTGGTTCAGCAGCGGATCAGTCGCGGCGCAGCCCGCAAGCGCCGCGACGAGCGTGCCCGCGGCAGCGGAGATGACGATCCGCCTCATTGCACGATGAACCCGGCGTCGCCGCTGATGCGGGCGGAGGATGTTGCGACCGGGCGGCCGCTCTGGCGCAGCAACAGGATGCGTTCAAGGTCGTTGGGCGGGGTCCAGCCCTCGGACGGGTCATGCAGCGCGGCGGCGTCGTTCACCGGGCGCACGATGTAGGGCGTCACGATGATCACGATCTCGGTTTCCTGCCGCTTGAAACTGTCCGACCGGAAGAGCGCGCCGATCCCGGGTATGTCGCCTAGGCCGGGGACGCCGTTGCCGGTGTGGGTGACGCTGTCGGACAACAAGCCGGCGATCGCGAAGCTCTGGCCGCTGCCAAGCTCGACCGTGGTGTCGGCCCTGCGGACCTGCAACGCGGGAATAACGATGCTGTTGTTGCCAGCGGTCAACTGGACGGCGCCCTGGTCGGTCAACTGGCTGATCTCCGGCCTGACATGCATGTTGATGCGGTCGCCGCCCATGACGGTCGGCACGAACGCGAGGGAAATGCCGTACTGCTTGAAATCCACCGAGATGGTGTTCTGCTGCTGCGCCACCGGGACGGGAAACTCGCCACCCACCAGGAAGTTCGCCGGCTCTCCGCTCATTGTCGTCAGGTTCGGCTCGGCCAGGATGTGAACAAGCTGGTCCTGCGCCAGGGCGTCGATGATCGCCTCCACGCTGGTCTTGCGGAACGCCACCCCGGCCGCGACGGGGGCGGTCGATCCGCTGGTCAGGTCGGCCAGCGGAAACTGCGTCGCCAGGCCGATCGTGGCGAAGTTGCCGATCCTGCCGCCGAGGTTCTGCCAGTTCAGGCCAAGGTCGCGGGTGAGCGTGCGCGACATCTCCACGATCCGGACGCGCAGCAGGACCTGGATCTGCTCGCCAACCTGAAGCCGGTTCGCGACGACCTGCTTGTCGCCGACAAACGACCTGGCCATGGCCGCCGCGCGCTCCGCGTCGGCTGGGGTGGCGGCATGGCCGGTGATCTCCATGCCATCCGGCGCGCCGCGCGCCTGGATCCCCTGCCCCGGAACCGCCTGGCTGATCGCCGAACCGGCCTGGGTCGCCGCGGCCGAGGACGGCAGCACCATCACGTTGTAGACGCCGATCGGGTGCCCGGCATTGTCCAGGGCCGCGATGGTGGTATGGCCGACGGCAAGGCCGAACACGAACAAG
>CAXTXZ010000151.1:2547-8191 GCA_964248015.1 uncultured Rhodopila sp.
ATCGTCCACGGCATCGCCTCCATGGGCGACCTGAAGAAGGTCGGCCGCGTCGGCGTGAAGGCCCTCGTCTACTTCGAGGTGGTCTCCACTCTCGCCTTGCTCATCGGCGTCATCATCGGCGAGTTCATCACCGCCCAGGCGGGTCTTGGCTACCTGATCATCTTCGCGACGGCCCGTGCCGACACGGAGGTGTCCATGGCCGCGATCGTCGTGTGGCCGACGGCAAGGCCGAAAACGAACAGGCTGGTGGCGCTGGCGGGCCGAGCCTCGGCCACCTTGGGATCAGCGACGAACAGGTTGGAGGCCTGGCCGCCGAGCTGGATGACACGCCCGGAGCCGGCTTCGACCGTGATGCCGTTGGAAGCCGCCGCCACGGGTTGCGGCGCGGGACGCGCAAGCGCCGGCATGCTGGCCAATGCGCTGGCCAGCAGGCAAGCAACCCATTTTGGGTGACTTATCAAAAACGAACCTCCTTCACATCAGCCCCACCTTCATACAGGTGCATGCTGCCTGAGCCTGGATCGGTTTTGCGGCCCGTTTGCAGCGCGGTGGAGACATCGCCGCCCCAGGTGACCGGCGCATGCTCCGCGGCGCGCACGGGCGCGTCCGCGGCGTCGGCGGAGATGACGGACAGGGACAGCTTGCCCAGCCGGGTGGCCACGGCGACGCGCTCCGCGTTGTCGGGCGACACTTCAAGCGTGACGGTGCGGGACTGCGGCATCCCGCCGATCGCCGGCGTGGAGGGCACGGTTGCGCCCTGCATCAACTCCTGGTCGATCGCGATGACGCGGACGTTGTGCAGCACGGTTTCGCCCGCGATCCGCCGGCCCAGCGGCGCGGCGGGATCGTCTATCGTCTCGGTCAGGATAAGATCGACGTGATCGCCTGGCCAGATCAGCCCGGCGGTGCCGCTGACCGCGTCCACGCCGACGGTTGTCGCGCGCAGGCCCGGTCCCAGCACGGCCGCGAGGAAGCCGCGTTCCCCCGCACGCATGACATGCATCGGCAACAGGACCTCCCCCGCCGTCACGGTGTGGCGGAGCATCGCGCCCAGCAGCTCCGCACGGGTTGTTGGCGTGTCGATGCGCGCGCCTTCGGGCATGGCGGATTGGGCCATGGCAACGGTTGCAAGGTCTTCGGGCTTGAGCAGGACGCCGGGACGCAGCGTGTGAGCCGCGGCCAGAAGGGATACGGTCACCGGTTCGGCGACGGGCGCGGCCATGGCGACGGGCGCAGGCGGCGGGCGGGTGCTGATCCAGGCGACCGCGCCGAACCCGGCCAGACCGGTCGCCATCAGCATGTACAAGGCGAGTCTCAGCAGCATGGGATCAGCCCTTCACCAACATCAGCGCCGCCGCGGCGCTTATGGCTGTCGCATAGGGAAGAGAGGCTCGCCGTCGTATGCGTCGGCATTCGACGACCAGGATGCGCCAGAGCAACGATGCATGGCGGCGCAGACGCGGGGACGGAACGATCCGCTCCAGAATTAGATAGAGCAGCGCAAGGCCGCCGCCCGCGAAGGCAACCGCCGCAATATATCCCGGCACCAGGGTTGGAGGCACCAGGATAGCGGTGGCGCCAAGCAGCTTGACGTCGCCTCCGCCAAGCCAGCCGCGGCGCCAGCAGAATGCCGCCAGTGTAAAGATCAGGAGGCCACAAAAGAGGCCCGATAAGAAATGATCGTCCAGAAGCCGCAGTAGGCAGCCGACGGCAGCGAGCGCTACTGACACCCAGTCGGGAATCGTGCGAAACGCGATATCATGCAGTGCCGCGAAGAGCAGGCCGGCTGCCGCCAACAGGATCAGGATTTTGGCTATGCTGGGCATTATCAATTGATGCTAGCATTCCTCTACGGAGGCTAGGGGTTTACTTTTCCGGACTCAGTGTTCAATACACTACCGAGGTGGGTAAATGTCGTTTTAAGATCAGTACCAAAAGAGGCTACGCCCGTGATCAGCACACCGGCGATGAGAGCCGCTATCAGCCCATACTCGAGCGCCGTTACCGCTCGGCGGTCGCTCTTCAAGGCAAGTAAAGACTTTAGGTAAGCATACATGCGTAAGGTCCTTTTCACGATTGGGTTGAGCCTTTCGCCTAATGCCGCACGCCTCGAACACCGGGATGGATTGAACTTGGATGAGCATCCCTCTCAGTCCTTTCCCTGCATGAAATCAGCCCCATTCCCGCCATTCCGCAGGCATGAGTTTCGTTAACGGCTCTAGACCAGGCAGTCCGGATGATGCCGAAGGAACGTTAACAATGTATTTACAGATGGTTAATGACCTAGTCTGAACACTAATTATTTGTGCTGGAAAGACGGCCCGAAGATGTGGATCGCGCGAGCGTCAGCCGACATGAAGACGACATACCGGTCCGGCTCCGGTGCATGCAAAGAGACTTGTGATCCGAAGGAGGCTTGCCGAACGGCTGACGGGGTCCAGCCATCGATCAGCGTCGCCCCCGTATGCCATTGGCTCATGACTTTCAGCCGGTAATTCTCACCTTCGAGCGCTAGTCCCGAGTGGTAGCGCCCGACAGCCGACGACCAGTCGCCGGTCTGCGTGTGCAGGGCCGTCAGGAACCGCGCGGCGTAGTTGGCGTTGGCGCCTGGATCGAACGCTTCTTCAAGGCTGGCGAACGCTGCTGGATGGTAGAACAGATCGACTTGAAAGCAGCCGACATCGATCAACCGGACGCCGCTGGCCTGCAGGTTCCGCACGAAGCTGACCGCTTCCGCCCGTGTCGCGAAATAGCTGCCGCTGCCGTTGGCGTTCACCGTCCAGGGCCAGGGACCAACGCGCCCGGGCAGATGAGCCCGGCGGCCGCGCTCCACCCGCCCGATCGCGGCGATCATGTTTGGCGGCAGCGTCCAGTCGCGCTCCGCCACGGCCGCCGCATCCAGGCAGGCCGACGCCGGTTCCGTCGCGGAGGCGCCCACGGGCAAGAGCGCTGCCAGCAACAAGAGCGCGGCGGGACCGAAGGGCGACATGGCGCCAGCATCGGGCAATTTCATTACCACGAAGTAAACGCCGGGCCGACTCGCGATCACGCCGGTTCGCGTGCCGTCGGACGGCCTGCCGCGACCGGCGCACAGGCCGCCATGGCGCGATCCTCACCAGAGGCAGACGGCAGGCGGCCAGCCGATCCCCGTGACCAAGGTCAGCCTACCTGTTCGCCGCCGCGCCTGTCCAAACCTCGCGGTAGAGGCCGCTGATCTCTTCCGCCGTCGGCACGCGCGGGTTGTTGCCTGGGCTGCCCGACGCCAGCGCCTGCTCCGCCATCAGCGCCATCTTGCCGTTCCACGCCGCCTCGTCGATGCCGTATTGCGCCGGGGTGGGCACCGCCAGGTCCTTGTTCAGCGCCTCCAGCCCGGTGACCAGCTTGGCCGCCGCCACCGTGTCGCTGTCCGAGGTTTCGGCGAAGCCGATTTGGCGAGCAGCCGTGGCGTAACGGGCTTCCGCGCCCGAAACCGAAAACCGGGTGATCGCCGGCAGCAGCATCGCGTTCGACAAACCGTGCGGCACATGGAAATGCGCGCCGATCGGCCGCGACATGCCGTGCACCAGGGCAACCGAGCTGTTGGAGAACGCGAGGCCGGCCTCGGTCGCGCCCAGCATCATCGCCTCGCGCGCCGCGGCGTTGCGCGGTTCGGCGTAGGCGGCGCGGATGTTGGCGCCGATCAGCGCCATCGCCGACAAGGCCAACGCATCCGACACCGGGTTGGCGCGCTTCGAGATGTATGCCTCCAGCGCGTGGGTCAGGCTGTCGATGCCGGTGTCGGCCGTGGTGCGCGGCGGCACCGAGTAGGTCAGTTCGTAATCCACCAGCGCGGCCAGCGGCAGCGCGCCGAAGCCGGCGATCAGCATCTTTTCGTCGCGCTCGGTGTCGGTGATGACGGTGAAACGGGTGCATTCGCTTCCCGTGCCGGCGGTGGTGGGTATGGCGACGACGGGCAGCGCGCCCTTGTCGGCGGCGAAGGGCGCCTTGTAGTCGCGCATCTTGCCGCCGCCCGCCGCCAGGATCGCCATGGCCTTGGCGGTGTCGATCGGCGAGCCGCCGCCAAACCCGATCAGGCAGTCGAAATCGCCTTTGGCCAGTTCAACGACACCCGCCTCGATGACGGTGTCGGTCGGGTCGGGCACCGTGTCGCTGAACACGGAAAAGGCCAGCCCGGCGGCGGCCAGCGGGTCCAGGCAGTGCCGGACATGGCCGGAACTGACCATGAACGGATCGGTGACGACCAGCGGGCGGGACAGGCCAAACTTCGCCAGCACGTCGGCGACCTGCCGCACCGCGCCGGCGGCCACCAGCAACAGGCGAGGCGAGGCGAAGTTCATGGTGATGGTCATGCGGTGCTCCTCCGGGCTTCCGCATGCGGTTTAGCGTGCTCATGGTCGGGCGTCACGAGGGCGGAAACGCCGCCCGCATGCCGCCTCAGCCGCACCTGTCATCTGCTTGGTGCCTGTCCCTTGCCCCAACCGGATGGTTTAGGACCATGTCACCTTTGTGCCGGCGCCTGCGTCACCAGCGACGTGGAAGGCGCCGCTCGCGGGCATGCTGGCGAAACAAAGGTTGAGCGACGCCGCGTGGGTGCCATCGCTGACCGACAGGACACCGCGGGCATACGTCACGGTTGCGCTGGACGCCATCATGTCGGTGAAATCCAGTGCATCGGAGGCGACAAAGTTCTGGATCGTGCTGCCATTCAGGTTGACGGTGACATCGCGGAAAGCAATTCCAGTAAAGCTGCCGCCGTTCAGCGTGTCGCCACCGCCCAAGCCACTGATGGTCTGGCTATTTGTCGTCGCCGTCAGCACATCGGCCGCCGTGGTACCCTGGATCAGCCCAGGCTGCGCTGCAATACCAAGCGATTGCAAGGTAATGCGTACATCGCCGCCATCTGGATCACTGGCCAGCTGGAACGCGCTGCCGCTGCCGTAGTTGCCCGCAAGTTGCAATGCGCCAACATTAACGCCGCCGTTGTCCAGCGTCAGCGTGCCGGAATTGGAGGTGGACTGACTGTAGCTCAGGCTGGTCACCGGGCAAGAGCTGATATCGATCGTGTCGGTAGTCCCGAAACCGGTGATGGCGCCGCTGGGCAGCACATTCAAATCCAGCGTGCCGGAGGGGCCACCAAACTGGATGGCCGCGCTGTCCGCGGCCCCGAGGAACAGCGAACTGTTTTGGCTCAGCATCAGCGTGCCACTGCCCTGGACGCCCTGTGCATGGCCGAATTGATCGCCATAGATGTCAAGGTATCCGCCACTACCCACGCTGATGAGGCCGTTCACCACCAGGTTGGCAGCGATTGCACCGTTCATGACGGACGATTGGCCTGCGTCTATGGTAAGAGCGCCTTGTGTCACGCCACCTGTTGTCCCAACCTCAATCGAGGAGGTGCCATCCACCGCAAACTGGCTAAGTTCGAGCGGAGAGTGGTCAACAGCGGAAACCAGCGTGCCAAGCTGCACCGAACTGCCGTTGATGGCGGTTAGGGCGCCATTCGTCATGGATGCCTGACCTGCTACCTTGAAGGTGCTGCCATCGCTGACCGCAATTTTGCCATTGTTAAGCGCCAAGCTGCCAACGTCAAGGGTGGCGCTATTATCAAGCTTAAGATCAGTAGGCGTGACCGTGCCGGGAC
>CAXTXZ010000152.1:0-8127 GCA_964248015.1 uncultured Rhodopila sp.
GCATGAGAAGGAGGCTTCCCGGCGCCTTGCTGCGGCCGGATTAACCAAGCATTCCGCGGCCACCGGCATCCCGCCGCGACAAGCCGTTCCCCAGGGCCGCGCGCTCTGTGCCGCTAAGCTACCGCCAAGCTGGCAAGGCCTCTGCCAGCCCAGGACGGTAGACGCGAAAACGATCCGCCGTGACTAAAAAACGGCCTCGGTCATCCTGCTTTAGCCGCCGCCGCCTTCAATGCCGTTCACCACGCGTGGAATGGCAAGCATCTTGCCGTCACAAGGTGTTCCGGCGCCCGTGATGGTGGCATTGACGTATTCACCGCCCGACGTGCCCTTGACGACGGCCTTTCGGTCCGCTCCGCCTATCTCCTCGGCGTTCATCTCAAAGGAACGTTCCTTTCCGACGCTTTCCGGCTTGACCGTCCCGTTCACCCGCCACATCCGCTTGGTGTGATCAACCGCCACGAAACCTTCTATGTTGTTGTTCGTGACAGTGAGGTGCCAGTCCAGGCCAGGGCAAGCGCCATTGGGAGAAGAATGAAAGGCATACAGCATGCCGCGGGATTGTTGCGCCAATGCAGGGCTGAAAGGCAGGACAGCGGAAATGGCGATCATCGCCGCTCCCGCGCCGGGCATTTTCAGTTTCATTTGCTATTCCTTCCACGTTAAAAACGACTGCGCCGGAACAATCTCTTAAAGGATTGTTCCTCCTGCGTGTAAGCGGCATTGACAGGCATCGTCAAGCTGGGCGGCGTCCGCTACCGGGTGAACCCTTCCAGCTCGTCCTTGGCCCAGTCCATGGCCTGCTGGATCGACTGCCCCGAAACGATCTTGGACACCATGGTCGGGATCAGCCCTCGGTTCCACGCCTGCACGCCGATATCCGGCGGCCCGGAGGAACCGGTGACGTAGTATTCCGCGTCGTGCCAGGGCCGGATCGGGTAGTTGTAGACCGTGCCCTTGGGCGGCCCGACTTCTTCCCAGATCTTGAAATCAGCCATCGAGGCGTAGGGCGGGATGTCGTAGCCATCCACCGCCGTCGTCAGCGTCTCGATCTGCTCCCTGGCCCCCAGGTGCGCCAGCAGGTCGCGCGCCGCCGGCTTGTTCTGCGCGAAGGACCACAGGCCGAAGAAGTAGGGGCGCATCGGAACCAGCCGTCCCCGCGGGCCACGCGGGTTGGGGAACGTCCAGCAATCCGCCGCGACCTGCGGCGCGTCGCGCTTGGCCACCGCCCAGGCCGAGGGCGGGTTCCAGATCAGCGCCGACTTGCCGGAGATCAGCGCCCTGTTGTTGGACGCGTCGTCATAGCTGACAGTGTCCGCCGGCAGGAACGGCGCCATCCGCTTGGCGTATTCCAGCGCCGCCCTGACGGTGTCCGTGTCGACCGTGATGTTGCCCTTGGCATCGACAAGGTTCGCGCCGAAAGCGCCGAACGTCGCCCCCCATGTCTGGTTGGAGTCGGTCGTGGTGCCGCAGCCGAAGCCGAACGGGAAGCCCGCCTTGTGGCAGGCCTGCGCCGCCTTCAGTTGCGTCTCATAAGTCCACTCGGCCGACGCCGCGGCGGTGGAGGGATGGTTCGGGAACCACGCTTGGACGTCGATGCCCGCGTGCTGCCTGAGCAGGCTGATGCGTCCGCATGGCGTCAGCGGCGCGGAACCCCAGGCGACCGGCACGGCCCGCCAGTGCCCTTCCGACACGCCCAGGTACTCATAGGCTGGCGCGATCTTGCCGTACTTCGCGATGAAACCCCGCATGATGTCATCGACCGGATCGAGCTGTTCGGCGTATTCGTGCACCGACCACATGTCGAAGGCGTAGATGTCGTGACCTGTCTTGGCCTGCGCCTCGGCCGCCATGGTGATCATGATCTTGTTGCCGATGGCGGTCAGGAAATCGAGCGTGACATCAACCTTGTTCTTCTCCGCCCAGGCGCCGACGACCTGTCGCATGGCCTCGTTGCCGGCGGGCACCCAGTGGTCCCACAACGCGACGCTCAGCCGCCCCGCGGCGCCAGCCGAGTGGATGTTGACCAGCGGAAGCGTTCCCGCCGCGGCGCCAAGGGCCAGCGCGTCGCGCCGCGTCAAACCTGCTTTCATCGACCTCATCCCCCCGGAGGGCAGGCGGTTTGCCTGCGTTATCGTGTTGCGTGCAGTATCCACCACGCCCGCCCCTGAAACAAGGACACTGTTGGCTCCGATGACCGGCCCAGGCGAACCCGGATGATCCAGGTCACACGCGGCCTGGCGCTGGACGAGCGCGCCTTGCGGGAAACGTTTGCCCGCGCCTCCGGCCCCGGCGGGCAGAACGTCAACAAGGTGGAAACGGCGGTGCAGCTTCGCCTGTCGCTTGACCGCGCCGGGCTGCCGGCGGCAATCCGGTCGCGGCTGGAAAAGCTGGCGGGCCGCAGGCTGACGCTGGACGGCGATATCATCGTCACGTCGCGGCAGCACCGCACGCAGGAGCGCAACCGGGCGGCGGCGATGCAGGCGTTGCTTGCGCTGATCCGCCGCGCCGCGGTCGCGCCGGTCCGGCGCGTGGCGACCAAGCCAAGCTTCGGGTCGAAGCTGCGGCGGCTGGAGGCGAAGGCGCATCGGTCCGGGATCAAGCGAGGCCGCAACGTCCCCGACAGCGACTAAATCGCTCGGCTGCCCGAAACGGTCATGGCGCTGCCCGGCGAGGGCCAGCCGTTCGTCATCCGGATGGCCGCGCCGCCGAGGCCGAGGGCGTTCCCCGATGTGGCGCGGAAGATCCGTTGAGGGGTGGACCAGACCGCGCGCCTCGGCCATATCTCCGGATCGAACTTTCGGTTCCGTTGCTCCCGGAGCCTGGGCGCCCTGGCCGAAGCGGCCTGAAAGAACTCGTGATCGTGGAAGGCTGCATGCAATGATGGGCTGGAGAGGGCGGATCGGGTTCCTCGTGCCGCCAGGCAACCCGACGGTGGAACCGGAAATGGCGGAACTCGCCCCGCCAGGCGTCTCGCTGCACTTCACCCGGCTGTCGGCCCGCGACGGCGCCGGAACCCATGCCGGCCAGGAGGAACGCAACCGCGGCCAGATCGCCAGCCTGGGCGAGGCCGCGCGCCTGCTGGCCATGGTCTCGCCGCAAGTCATCGTCCTCGCCCACACCGCCACCAGCTACACCCTCGGCCGCGAGCCAGAGGCCGCCCTCGTCCGCCAGCAGGAAGCCGCGACAGGCGCGCGCTTCGTGACCGCGTTCGGCAGCGTGCTTGCGGCGCTGGATTGCCTCGGCGTCCGCCGGATCGCCTACGCGACGCCCTACGACGCGGCGCTGACCGAGCAGGGACGGTCGCACCTGGCCCTGCACGGCTTTGACGTGGTGGGCGTGGCGCGGCTGGAAGGCGTGCGCAACATCTACGAGGAAACGGCGGAACGCGCCTACGCGGTCGGCAAGCAGGCGGACCGGCCAGAGGCCGAGGCGGTCTTTCTCAGCGGCACCGGGATGCCGACGCTGGCGATGCTCCAGGCGCTGGAGGATGACCTCGGCAAGCCGGTGCTTTCCGCCGCCTCCGCCATGATGTGGCATGCGTTGCGCGTCGCCGGCGTGCGATGCCCGCGTCAGGGCTACGGTCGCCTGCTGGCCCAGGCATGACCGGCCGATGCCGTTGAAAGGATAACGCGATGTTCAAGGATTGCCGCGGCCTGGCGCTGACAACCGTGTCGGAGGAGGCGGCTCGCGCCTTCGACCACGCCATCGACGGTTTCCTGGGCTACCAGGCCGACCTGCGCGCCCGGATGGAGACGGTCCTGGCGGCGGACCCGCATTGCGGCCTCGCCCACTGCCTGCAAGGCATCTTGTTGATGATGGGCTTCCACGCCGGCGCGCTGGATGCGGCCCGGTCCGCCCTGGCCCAGGCCCGCCGCTGCCCGGCGACGGCGCGCGAGCAGGCGCACCAGGAAGCGCTCGCGGCCTGGATCGAGGGCGACCCGGAACGCGCCACCGCGATCTGGGACCAGGTGCTGCTTGACCATCCCCACGACATCCTCGCCTTCCGCATGGCGCACTTCCTGAATTTCTGGTGCGGCCGGGTCAGCGCGATGGTGGCCTCGGTCCTGGCGGTGGAGCGCCACTGGAGCGCCTCGGTGCCCGGCTACGGCGCGCTGCTGGGATGCCGCTGCTTCGCCTACGAGGAAGCCGGCCATTACCAGGAAGCGGAACAGGCCGGGCGGGCGGCGATCCGCTTGGACCCCGGCGACCTGTGGGCGGCGCATGGCGTGGCGCATGTGCTGGAGATGACCGGCCGGCGGTCCGAGGGGATCGCCTGGGTCGAGGGATTGCAGGGACGCTGGGACGGCGGCAACAACCTCAAGCACCATCTCTGGTGGCACCAGGCGATGTATCACCTGGAGCTGGGCGATTTCGCCCGTGTCCTCGGCTTGTACGACGCCGGGTTCCGCGACCTGCGCTCGCCGCTGACCGAGCTGATGCCTGATCTTTACATCGACGTGCAGAACGCCGCCTCCATGCTGTACCGCCTGGGGCGGCAGGGCGTGGACGTCGGCGACCGCTGGGCGGAACTGGCCGACAAGGCCGAGGCCCGGATCGGCGACTGCCAGTCGGCCTTCACGCTGCCGCACTGGATGATGGCGCTGGCGGCCACCGGAAGGGACGCGGCGGCGGCTGCCATGCTCGCCGGCCTGCGCGACTTCGCCCAAGGACCGTCGCCCAACGCCCTGCTGGCGCGCGATGTCGCCCTGCCGGTGACCGAGGCCGTGCTGGCCAACGGCCAGGGCCGGCACACGGACGCGGTGGCGGTCCTGCGCCCGGTGCTGGGCGAGATGTGCCGCCTGGGCGGCAGCCACGCCCAGCAGGACGTGCTGGAGCAGGTTTTCCTCGACTCAGCCCTGAAAGCCGGCGCCGGCGCCGATGTCCGCCTGCTGCTGGAGCGGGTGGCGGGACGCCATCCGGTGCCTCCCGCTCGGCGGCGCGGCTACGCCATGGCGGCGGGCGCATTAGGCTGATGGGCTCATGCGGTTGGCGCGGGCGGTCATGTCCCCGAACCTTGCACTGCCCGCCTGCCGTTTGGGATGGTCTTGAACCGCCGCGACAAAGAATCGCGCCTCGCCTGTCATGCCTTCGGTTCTTTCCCTCCCAATGGCGGCTTCCCGCTCGGCATGGCGCCATCCCCGTGGCTCTGGCATTCATCAGCCTGGCGGATGCGCCCCAGACCCAACGGCTGGCGGCGCCGGGTGACAGGCGGTCACTGCTCCCTTAGCGTTGGGGACCATTGCAAGGGAGCACCGTGATCGTGCGAACAGTGTCGCGGGCAGGCCTGCTGATGGCGCTGACGGTATCCGCAACCCAGGCCGCGCCGCCGGAAGTCATACGCGATCCGGACATCGAGCCGCGCATCAGGGCGTTGTTCGACCGGCCGATGGCCTCGGCAAGGACAGTGCTTCCGCCACGAGGCAGCGAATCCGGCCCGCGCGGCGTGGCGCGCTGCTACGCCTATCCCGACTTCACGGTGAAGGAAATCGATTACGGCGATCATGGCGACACGGCGATTTCCGTGACGCCAGCAGCGCCCGGCGCGGTCAGGCCACCGTGCGGAAAACAGGACGACCAGGGCGAGGTCGTGCTGCCAGGTGGCCAGGCGAGCTACCTTGTGGGCGTCAAAGGTGATTTCGTCTACGTCGAATCAGCCATTGGCATGAACACCGTGCCGTTCAACCTCTACGACGGCCGATCCGGGAGAACGCTTTACAGCGACCAGTCCTCCAGCGACAGCCCGAAGAAACTGGCTGTCGAGGCGGGCGTTCTTACGTTGGCCTATACCCATGGCGCTCAGGCGGAGGGCGTCCAGGCAAGGTGCTCCATCCTGGCGGGCGGCCAGGCCTGCTGGACTCAGTTCGCCCGGGCGGCGCATCTGCCCCAGGCCATCGCGAAACTGCCGCCACCCGCCGCCGCGTGCGAGGCGGGATACGCAAGCCCGACCTTATCCCCACGCGCCGCGCCAAGTGTTGTTTTCTATGACGTGACCATGACGCTCGACAACAAGGGGCAGGCGAAAGTCCTGACGCGTGGCACCCTGACGTGCGGCCCAGGGGAATAAGGGCGCTAACGTTGCCATGATACATCCTGTAGATTATGCCAGCAACGACTTTAATTAAATAAGCCGTCCCGTTCAATAAACCTACCTTACTTTACAGTAACAAATTTGACACCCTGGTTGCCGCTCCATGCCATCACACTGGCCCTTCAAGCGCCAAACTCCGCCCGGATCGCGGCGCTGTGCGACCCGATTGCCGGAACCGCCCCCAGCGCCACCGTCTCCCCCGCCCGGACCACGGCAGGCGCCACGATCTCCGCCACGCCGCCGCCCGGCAGCGCCACCGGCGTCCGGCGCAACGCCGGGTGATGCCCCAGCGCCGCCAGGTCGTTGACGAAACCATACGCCGTGTTCGAAGCCCGCAGCTTCGCCGCCGCCGCGTCCCGCGACAACGCGGCGAACCCCTGGGCAACCCGCTGATCCACCATCGCCCGGTTGGCCACGCGCACCGTGTTGCTCTCGAAACCCGGCTGCCTCGGCAGGTCAGGCGCATCGAGGAACAAGGCGCAGAACGTCGCCCACTCCCGCTCGTTCTGGATCGAGATCAGCACCAGCGCGCCGTCGTTGGTGGCGAAGGCGCCATACGGGCAGATCGACGGATGCGCCAACCCCATCCGGGCCGGAGCCTTGCCGGTGCCCTCGAAGTAAAGCAGCGGCACGTTCATCCAGTCGGCGACCGCGTCGAACAGGCTGACCTTCAGCCCCTTGCCCCGCCCGGTGATGCCGCGCTCGATCAACGCCTCAAGCACGCCCGTGTAGGCGTTCATGCCGCAGCCGACATCGGCGATCGAAACCCCGACGCGCCCCGGCCCCGCCGGATGGCCCGTCACCATCGCCAGCCCCGACTCCGCCTGCACCAGCAGGTCGTAGGCCTTCATCGCCGCGTACTCGCCGGTTTCGCCATACCCGGAAATATCGACCGTGATCAGCCGCTCGTGCCGCTGCCGCAACGCCTCGGAGCCGAGGCCGGATCGCGCCGCCGCCCCCGGCGCGAGGTTCTGGATGAACACGTCGGCCCGCGCCAGCAGGCGGTGCAGCAGCGCCGCGTCCTCGGGCCGCTTGATGTCGGCCACCAGGCTTTCCTTGCCCCGGTTCAGCCAAACGAAGTAGGAGGACGTGCCCTGCACCGCGCTGTCATAGCCACGCGCGAAGTCCCCCTCGGCCCGCTCGATCTTGATTACCCGCGCCCCCGCGTCAGCCAGCCGAGCGGCGCAGTAAGGCGCGGCGACGGCCTGCTCCAGCGAGACGACAAGCAGGCCTTGCAGGGGTTTGGTCATGATCCGGTGTCCTTGTCCGTCGCTAAAAGGGACCACGGCCGGGCCAACCGGCGCAAGCGTGCCTCCTGGCACCCCCGCCCGCGCGCTGGTTGCCCTCGCTGCCCGGACGGGTAAACTCCCTGCAACGCCACGAACAAGGAAACCGCAATGGGCCGGCACATCACCGTCTCCGGCGTCAGCCTGGAAATCGAGGAGCAAGGCCAAGGCCGCCCGCTCCTGTTCCTGCACGGCGGCGAGGGCCTGCAACCCCGCCGTCCCTGGCTCGGCCAACTGGCGAAAAACCACCGCGTCATCGCCCCAAACCATCCCGGCTTCGGCGCATCGGCCCTGCCGGACTGGATCGGCACGGTGGACGACCTGGCCTATCTCTACCTCGACCTCGCAACCCAGCTCGGCCTGCGAAACGCCGTGCTCGCCGGCAACTGCCTGGGCGGCTGGATCGCCGCCGAGATGGCCGTCCGCTCCACCGCCCCCTTCGCCGCCCTGCTGCTCGCCGCTCCGCTCGGCATCAAGGTCGGCGGCGTGCTCGACCGCGACATCGCCGACATGCACGCCATCCCCCGATCCGCCTTCATGCGCCTCGCCTGGGCCGACCCGACCCGAGGCGAGATCGACTACACAGCCCTGCCCGACACCGAACTCGCCGGCATCGCCCGTGGGCGGGAGGCGCTGGCCGTCTTCGGCTGGAAGCCCTACATGCACAACCCCAGGCTGAAGCGCTGGCTGCACCGCATCGACATCCCGACCCACCTGATCTGGGGCGAGCAAGACGGCATAGTCTCTACGGCC
>CAXTXZ010000153.1:0-8121 GCA_964248015.1 uncultured Rhodopila sp.
GTGATCGCCCAGCTTGTTCGGGCCAAGGAAGCGCCGGAAAAGGGCACGGGCTGGCATCGCCACGTAGCCGATTTTCACATTGTCATCATGCTGAAGGGCTGGGCAAAGTTCATGTATGAGGACAAGGAGCATCTGGTTGCCGCAGGCGACTGTGTGCATCAGCGTCCAGGCATCACCCACTTCCTGTTCGACTACTCGCCCGACATGGAATACCTCGAAGTTGTCGCTCCGGCTGATTTCGGCACGGTGGATGTGGAGAGCACGGTAGCCGTCCCAACTCCTGCGGCTTGGTGACTGCCAAGGCGGCCTGAGATCGCTCAGGTCGTTTGATCAAGTCCGGCTGGCCTGAACGTTCCGCAAGCGGTGGTTCGTTCACGCCAGCAGCAGGTTCGCGTCCTGCGGCGAGGTTGGTCACGACAGGCCATCTTACGTCAGAACTCGATGTCGAGTTCATCGATTTGCTCCGGCTCATGCTGAGCCGCCGCGAACCAAGCCTTCATTTCTGGCCAAGCCATGATTTGCTGGCAATAACGCTCGCACATGCCTTCCATCTTGACGTCATAGCTGCGGAAACGGGTAACGACAGGGGCATACATGGCGTCGGCAATGGTTGGCTTGCCGCCAAACAGCCATGGACCTTTCCAAGTGGACAGGCATTCGCTCCAAATTTCCGTAACATGGTCGATATCCGCTTGCACCGCCGACCACACCGCAAAGCCAGGCCGAAACAGCTTCAGGTTCATGGGCAGCGCTTCCCGCAACGCCGTGAAGCCGGAATGCATTTCCCCTGAAATCGAGCGGCATCTGGCGCGGGTAGCCCGATCCGTGGGCAACATTCCAGCCGCTGGAAACACTTCATTCAAGTATTCAGCAATGGCCAGCGTGTCCCAGATGACCACGTCATCGTGCATCAGCGCGGGGATGCGGATCGATGACGACTGCATCAACAGTTCCTTGCGGTTCGCCGGATCGTCGCGATCGACAATCTTTTCCTCAAAGGTCAAGCCTGAAAGATGCGCCAGCAGGTATCCGCGCAACGACCAGGACGAATAATTCTTGCTGCTGATGAGAAGTGTGGCTCCCGCCATAGTGACATCCTCTGAACCGGCTGGCATGTTGCGGCGCATCATAACGCTTGTCTCGCCATCATGGCGACAATTTGTGATGGCGTAACGCTACGTTAATGATAGCGTGCAATAAATGATAGAAATTGTGTGACTTAGTAGGCGATGATTTACAAATTATATCAAGCACAGGCAGACCTGCTTTATCCCGCCCGACAATTGGCTAGAATAGGCGCAGGTTTGTGCCGAGCTATGGATCTTGGCCAATACACGCCGGGTCCGATGCGCCAATTTGGCGCGGCCTGTACTATGCTGGCGGAAAGCGGGCTAACTCACCATCGGCCGGATTATGGCTTCCGTTCCACGTCTCTTGGCAACGAGATGGTCGCGGTGACGGAAGAAGCCGTGTTTGAAACCCCGTTTGCCACGCTTTTACGATTTCGCAAAACAACCAATATTGTGCAACCGCGTGTCCTGGTTGTGGCGCCAATGTCAGGTCACTTTGCGACGTTGCTGCGTGGCACCATCGCTGTCTTGCTGCCAGACCACGACGTTTACATAACCGATTGGAAAAACGCGCGCGACATTCCCCTGTCCGCGGGTCGGTTTGGGTTTGACGACTATGTTGACCACCTGATCCGCTTCATGGAGGAACTGGGCGAGGGCAGCCACATGATCGCTGTTTGCCAGCCGGCGGTCGCGGGCCTTGCCGCTACAGCCGTCATGGCAGAGGCAGGGAACAAGGCGCAGCCTCGCAGCCTGACCTTGATGGCAGGGCCAATAGATACGCGGCAGAACCCGACAAAAGTGAACGAATTGGCGAAATCCCGATCAATCGAGTGGTTTGAAAAGAACCTGATCGCCAACGTGCCCTGGCGGTTCAAAGGGTCCGGCCGAAACGTCTATCCCGGATTTTTGCAGTTGACCGCGTTCATGGCCATGAACCTGGACCGCCACATCAACGCCCATATGGCGCAGTTCCGCGCGTTGGCGTGCGGCGACGTGGCCGCCTCTGAAAATCACCGGAAGTTCTATGCCGAGTATGGCGCCGTGATGGATCTGCCTGCGGAGTTTTATCTGCAAACAGTTCAGAGGGTCTTTCAGGACCACGACCTGCCGCTCGGCAAGTTGACTTGGCATGGCCAGCCCGTTCGACCGGAAAAGATTCGCCGGACGGCTCTGCTCACCGTGGAAGGGGAACGCGACGACATCTGCGCGGTCGGCCAGACCATGGCGGCTCTGGATCTTTGTTCCGGCTTGCGCATCAATCAGAAGCGCCACCATTTACAGCCAAATGTTGGGCATTATGGCGTGTTCAGCGGATCTCGCTGGGCGCGAGAAGTTTATCCCAAGGTCCGGGCGATGATCGAGATAACAAATCAGTAGGCGGCTGTGGCGACCTGCTGGAACTGCGGACAGAGCCGGTCAACGTGCATCGGCGCCTTGCGGCTACCCTTTTTGTCCGTGCGTCAAACTTGCTCTGCGGCGGCGATTTGCTTCTCTGAGAATGCTTCCTAACGCTGCTGCTCAGCGCTAAACCCATGTGATGTCCCTTCTGGTTATTTCCGGAGCCGTCATCCGAGTAGGCGGCCGAACGCTGCTGAGTGGCGCGGACCTCTCGATCGACCCTGGGCGCCGCATCGGGCTGGTCGGCCGAAACGGCGCAGGCAAATCGACGTTGCTGCGCGCGATTGCCGGCGAACTGGCGCTTGACGGCGGCGACATCCGCTTTTCCTCTCGCGCCCGCATGGCCACTGTTCGCCAGGAAGCGCCGGAGGGTCCGGACTCACTTCTCGACATCGTCCTGGAAGGCGATTCGGAACGCCTGGCGCTGCTGGCCGAAGCCGAGACCGCCGAACCCCACCGTCTGGCGGAGACGCATGACCGACTGGTTGCCATAGCCGCCGACTCCGCCCCCGCGCGTGCCGCGACAATCCTGGCCGGCCTTGGTTTCGACGAGGCGGCCCAGGCAAGGCCGGTTGGGGAGTTTTCCGGCGGCTGGCGGATGCGCGTCGCCTTGGCGACCGCGCTGTTCGCCAACCCTGACCTGCTGTTGCTGGACGAACCGACCAACCATCTCGACCTGGAGGCGACGATGTGGCTGGAAGGCTGGCTGGCCCGCTTTCCGGGCGCCGCCTTGGTGGTGTCGCACGATCGTGGCCTGCTTGATCGGTCAGTGGAAGCGATCGCGCATCTCGACAAGGGCAAGCTGTCTCTTACGCCCGGCGGCTTCGACGAATTCGTCCGCATAAGGACGGAACGGGCCATGCAACAGAACCGGGCCGCGGAACGCGTGGCGCAGGAGCGGGCCCACATCCAGTCTTTCGTCGACCGGTTTCGCTACAAGGCCTCGAAAGCCCGCCAGGCGCAGGCCCGGATCAAGGCCCTGGAACGCCTGCCGCAGATCGAGTCCGTCATCGAGGATACGCCGACGCGCTTTGCATTCCCCGAACCCGCGCGGATGCCGCCGCCGATCCTGGCGTTGGAGCGGGTCGATATTGGCTACGGCAGCACCAAGATTTTGCGCAACGTGAGCCTGACGATCGACATGGAAGATCGCATCGCCATGCTGGGATCGAATGGCAACGGAAAATCCACCTTGGCAAAGCTGCTGGCCGACCGCCTCGCGCCATTGGCCGGGGAGATGCGGCGAAGCCCCCGCCTGAAGGTCGGTTACTTTGCTCAACATCAGACCGACGAACTGGTGACGGGCGAGAATCCGGTTGATCACATGGCGCGTGCCTTGCCAAACGCGCCGCCGTCAAAACTGCGTGCCCAGCTTGCTCGGTTCGGGCTGGATGCCGACCGCGCCGAGACGCCTGTCGCCAATCTGTCAGGCGGCGAAAAGGCCCGCTTGCTACTGGCGCTAGCGACGCGCGACGCGCCACAATTGCTGATTTTGGACGAACCAACCAACCACCTGGACATCGACGCGCGCGACGCGCTGGTCAAGGCGCTGGCGGATTTCCAAGGCGCGGTCCTGCTGATCACCCATGATCCGCATCTTGTGGGACTGGTGGCCGACCGTCTGTGGCTGGTGGCCGATGGCACGGTGCGGCCATTTGATGGAGACGTTGATGATTACCGCGCCTTGTTGGTGGAGCGCGCGCGTCCGTCGGCCAAGGCGTCCGCCGTCACCCGCAAGGACGACCGGCGGGAGCGCGCTGAAACACGGGCGGCGCTTGCGCCGTTGCGAAAGAAAGCTCAGGCGGCGGAACGGCAGCTTGCCGCCCTTGCGTCAGAGCGCGCGAAAATCGAGCAAAAATTGGCTGACCCAGCATTATACGCCTCAGGCCGAACCGCCGAGATCACCGCTGCCAATGCTCGGCTTGCGGCAATCGCGAAGGAGGCAACCGCAGCGGAGGAAATTTGGCTTCTGGCCGAGGAAGAGCTTGAAGCCGCCTCATGACACCGGTTACGGTCATGCAGTTCAGATTTCTTATCACAACAAGTTGGCGTGAAAATCGAGCTTCCTTGGCAATGCCGTCTCTGTTCATCCGCAAGCGTCAGGCATACCGGTTAACGAGGTCATGGCATCAGAGGAATTCCAACAACCCACGCACAAGCAGGCAGTTCTCAGGACATGCCGGCAGCAAATACGAGTAACATTCATGCCTTGACCCGACATACATGTCGATTCAGTAGAGGCCGCCGTAGTCAGCCTGGATGGCTCTTCCGAAACGCATGCGATTGTAACAGCGACAAGTCGTTCTTTTCCTGGTAGCGTCTTCAAAGTAGCGCTAGCAAAATTTCAATGTTTGCATGGCAAAGGGTAGCGATAGGAGAATGGACATAGCCGTAGTTTTATGGAAGTGTTATCCTACCTCATCCCATGAAACAGCCGTTTAATCTTCCTGTTAAATCGTCGATTTTTAGTAATCAAGGCACGGCTTATTCTTGGTCATTAAATTGCCTTATGAAACTAACGTGCAATGACCAAATAACGGGAGTGATGAACGGTGGCAAAGCCTGCGATTTCATTGCGCCTTTTCCTAGTCTTTTAAAGCCGCGCCTTTATAATTTTCTTCCTGGCAAAATGTGGATTGGTCTCTTGTAAGCTACCGAGGCTTTTCCGACCGTGGCAGCCAGCGCCTGGGCAGGTGACGCGTCAGGCTAGATAAAGGAAAGATCTATGGCCCTGTTGAAAATAAAGAAACTGGCAGTAACCGCAAAGCATGGCCAAGGTTGTATATTTCAGGACATAATCTTAGGTAAGTCATGTTCAGGATTGACATCAGCCGACTGAAACCGAGATAAAGCGCAACAGCTCATGATGCGACATGGGTTTTTCCAGCACGGTCATAACGCCCAGGCTGGCAGCTTTCCTGCCAACTTCAAGGTCATGAATGCCCGTGATCAAGAGGGAAGGGATGCTAACGCCCCGATTTGACAAACGCTCAAGCATTTCCAAGCCGGTCATGCGAGGCATGTTTTGATCGACGACGAGACAAGCGAGATGGTCCAGCTTTGCGGCAGCCAGGAAGTCCATGCCCGATCGATAAGTTTCCACCTGGTAACCCATTGTTTCCAGAAGCCCTCTGAGCACATCGCCGACATCATCATCATCATCGACGACCGCTATGACGGTCGCGGTATCCTTGTTCATGCATTCGGTCCCTTGATGCGAGCAAGGCCAGGGTGGCCATGGTCAATCCAATGGTAGCTGCCTCTCTTGGCCGCAATAAGACTTAAATCGCACCATCACTTGCTATTGTTAGTATCCATCGCAAGCTAGCTATGGTAGGAACCAGATTGGGCAAGCTAATAAACCCAACGCTAGTTTAACCTGAAATTTGATATCAAAACAGTGTCTAAAATCCCAATCATCCAGGTTAAGCATTAAATATGCGCCCACGTCCTGTTTTTAAACGAACTCATTCACATTTACCGATTTCCACCTGTCAAAACGTTTTCCTGAGTGTGCCAACGGCACTCTCTGTCCCTAGGTGATGGAATTGTCTGAAAATCTAAAACTTAATAACGTGATGCCCCCTGGCGATCTTCAGCAGGACAGGCTTAGCCGGTCATTGGATTCCGTTGGTGCCGATGCCCAGGCAGACAATGCCGATGACGCGGAATCACAGATGCGGAAGGCTCTTGGCCTTTTAGGGGAAGGGCCACGGCACCGTGTTGACGCCGAACGAACCGAGACGCCGAATCGGAGCGGAGACCGCTTTAGCGGCGGCCTGCACCGCAGACGCTTTGTTCAGGATGGTGATGTCCCGGTGACTGTGCTGCGGCGTGAGCCAGGGCATGAGGCGCCGGCCCATCGCTCCTCGGTTTCGGCTGCTGTCCCGCCGACCACAAGCCGTTTGCAGCGCACCGAAGCGGCGCTAGCCGGGGAAACCGCGGCCCGGGAGAAGGCGGAGCGGTTGCTGAGCGAGACGCAAATGATCGTCCGCGATCTGCAAACCAAGATCGGCCATGCCGAACTTGCCAAGAACGAGGCGATCGAGACGCTCCGTCGTGAACGCGAGGCGGCGGCGCAGGGTCGTGCCGACATGGATGCGCGCGAAGCGCGTTTTCTCACCATGCAAGCACGGGCACAAGCCGCCGAGGACGCCGCGCAAACCTATCAGGAGCAGCTTCAGGAAGAGCGTCAGGCTCGCAAAGCGTTGGAAAAAGCGCTGAAGACGACCGAGGCCGCCCTGGAAGCGGCGGAGCAACTTGTGCGAACCTTGTCTGAAGACGTGCAAGAGCAGCATGAGCATCAAGATGAAGCACCCACGGCAAGAGTCATTCAGTCCTCCACCGGACTGGTTGATGGGGAACAGCCCAGCGGTGAATTAGCCGAGGTGGCCGTGCGAAAGGCCGGATCTGTGCATGGTGGAAAATCGAAGGCTGAAGCACATGGTTCGTTGTTTGACGCGGAACCGGAAGTCGCCCCGGCGGCTGCCCGTCGCGCTCGGGTGCAAGCCGACGCAGTTGCTGAACCCGAGCCTGTGAAGTGGTGGCTGAACACCAAGGCAGGGTCCAAGCGCCGCTGATCAAGCCTTTTTCCGCCATCCGGCTTCTGTTTGTTGCCAATACGACAAGGTGTGTCCGTTCTCCTTGGCTGACGTCCAGCGCAAGCGCGCCGCTTCAAGCGATGCGGCCACATCGCCGTTGAACAGGTCGAAAACTCGATCGAAGCCGCACATTTTGTCGGTGCTGGCGCCCTGCGTCAAAAATAGGTATCTGGCGCCATTCACGGGCTCAGGATCCATGCTGAGCCAAATTGGCTGCAAGTCTGGGTCGCCATCTGCATGGATGCCGTGCGGCAGCCAATCCGGCTGGGCCCAAAGCGCGGCACTCAAGTCATTGAGTTCCGCCATGCTTGATCCAAGCACCAGCGCACGCTGGTTGGCCGCAAGTGTGCGAGCCAGCAGCCGGGGCAGGGCCTGTGCAAGCGTCGAACGGGTAAGATGGTAAAACCCGATTTCCGCCATCAGGACTCATAGCTTGTCGAAATCAACCGATCGAGCAGACGCACGCCGAAAGCAGTGGCGCCCTTGGGAACCACGGCGGCGTCTTTCGTGGTCCAGGCCACGCCGGCGATGTCCAGGTGCGCCCAGGGTTTGCCGTTGACGAAACGCTGGATGAACTGCGCGGCGGTGATGGAGCCGCCTGGACGGCCGCCAACGTTTTTCATGTCAGCGATTTCCGACTTGATTTGGCTGTCGTAGGCCTCGTCCAAAGGCATGCGCCAGACTCGCTCGCCTGTTGTCAGGCCGGCTTCAGTCAACCGCTGGCAAAGCACATCGTCGTTGCTGTAAAGACCCGCGTATTCATGCCCGAGGCCGATAATGATCGCGCCCGTAAGCGTTGCCAAGTCTATCATGAATTTTGGGTCATATTTTTCCTGGGCGTACCAGATGACATCCGCCAGCACCAAGCGTCCCTCGGCGTCGGTGTTAATGACCTCAATCGTTTGCCCGGAGTAGCTGGTGACGACGTCACCTGGCCGCTGCGCTGAGCCGGAAGGCATGTTCTCGACCAGCCCGACCAACCCAATGGCGTCAACCTTTGCCTTGCGGCCCGCAAGCGCGGCCATCAGCCCGATGACTGTGCCGGCGCC
>CAXTXZ010000154.1:0-8106 GCA_964248015.1 uncultured Rhodopila sp.
GTCATGTCAGAATCGCCCACACCCCATGACGAACGATATTCCGGGTTCAGCCAGATAATACGCTTTGACCGTAGTGACAGGCGTCCGATGATGTCTACCCTTGGATCTGTTCGATTGCCACGCGCGTCGCCCAAAATAATGATTGTGGTCTTATTGGTCACAAACTTCATCCAGGTGTCTTCAAAATCGGCGAACGAGTTGCCGTAGTTGGATGATCCATATCCGATCAGTGACATGATCTTGGCGATGGCTTCCTCAACCGGCTGCTTTTCCAGAATTTCGGAGACTTCCGTTAGCGATCCCGCGAAGGCGAAGGACCGGATGTCGGAAAGCGCCTCGTTGACCGCATACACAAACATCAGCAGGAATTGCGCCATTGCGGCGACCGATCCGGATACGTCGCACAGCACCATGACCCTGGGCTTCTCGATCCGTTTTTGCTTCCAAACCGTGACGAAGGGTATGCCGCCCCAGGCCATGTTCCGGCGCAGCGTGCGCCTTGTGTCCAGTTGGCCTCGCAAACGCCTTCGACGGGTCTTTGCGTACCGAGCTGCCAACTTCTTCGCCATCTGACGGACCAGCACACGCATACGATCCAGGTCACGCCGCTCCAAATTGGAAAGGCGAGCTGACTTCAGCAATTCCTCACGGAATTTCTCTGTCTCACCTCTGGCGAAAAGAAGCAGGTTCCGTTCAACGAAGTCGCGCACGGCATCGCGCAACGCTTCGACCCGTGCTTCCAGAACCTGTGCCCTCGCCAAACCCTCCGGCGTGCCTGCTTGGCGCATCGCCTCCATCTCACGGTCGAGGGCCCGCAGGCCCATCCGGTCGAGAATCCGCCTGCCATATAGGTTCCGCTGGGTGAAAAATCGGATGTTCTCAATCCCGGTTTCGCGGGCAGCCTGCTCCATCGCAGTGGCCAAGGCCGCGCGGTCATCCTCCATCAGCAATGTCCCGAGGGATTGGCCGCCTTGCCCGCCCATGCCGTCGCCTGCTGGCCCAGCGCTTGGGCTGGCATCAGCATTGGCGCCCTCGCCTTGTTCCTGCGGCGTGTCGGAGGCGTTGCCGGCAAATTCATCACGTTTGAAATAAAGCTCGAACGCTTCATCAAACAGCGTCTTCTCGTCCAGCGTTTTCGCCAGCAACAGGCCCAGCGTGTCCTTCAACACGCCCCTGTCGCTGAAGCCCACGAGGTCCACGGCACGCGCCGCGTCGATCCCTTCGGCCGCGGACACTCTCAGGCCAGCGCCGCGCGCGACCTGCAGGAACCGCCGCAGGGGTTCGCTGGCAGGCGCTTGCATCATGCGACGCCGGCTTCCTGCCGCGCCTTGTGGGTCAAGCCGGCAAGCTGCTTGCCAGCGGCCTCGATGTCGGCTTCGAATTTCAGCAACACGTTCAGCGTGTCGCGCACGAGATCGACCTCCAACACGGATGTGTGCAGCAGCAGCAGCACTTTCGCCCAGTCAATCGTTTCGCTGACCGAGGGCACTTTCTTCAGGTCAAGCGCTCGCAGTTGCTGCACGAAGCTGACCAACTGCTTCAGCAGCCGAGCGTCGATCTGGGGCACGCGGGAAGCTATGATCCGGGCCTCCAGCTTGTCGTCCGGAAAACCGATGTGCAGGTGCAGGCAACGTCGCTTCAGCGCATCCCCCAGATCGCGCGTGCTGTTCGAGGTTAACAGCACGATGGGGGGGATGACGGCCTCCACCGTGCCGATCTCGGGGATGGTCACCTGGTAGTCGGAAAGGATCTCCAGCAGGAACGCCTCGAACTCCTGGTCCGACTTGTCAATTTCGTCGATCAGGAGCACGGCGCCGCCGGGTTGCTGCAATGAACGCAGCAAGGGCCGGGGCTCCAGGAACTGGTGGGAGAAGAACACGTCGCCAAATGCGTGCAGCTTGTTCAACGCGGTTGCCAGGTCATCGGCATCGCCGATGACCGAGTTGATCTTGTCCTTCAAAATTTGCGTGTACAGAAGCTGCTTGCCATACTTCCATTCATACAGCGCCTTGGACTCGTCCAGGCCTTCGTAGCACTGCATGCGGATCAGCGGCAGCTTCAGCCAGGACGCGACTGACTTAGCCAACTCGGTCTTTCCCACGCCGGCGGGGCCTTCCACCAGAATGGGCTTTTGCAGGTGATGCGCCATATAGATCGCTGTCGAAATTTGGCGGCTTGCGATGTAGCCAGCCTCGCCCAGGCCCTGGTCAACAGCGTCAATCGATCGCAAGGGCAATGACCCTGGCGGCAGCGCATCCGTCACATTCGGCTCCAGCACCTGTTCCCTTGTTCGGATCGCATCGCTCGGGGCGAAAGTCAAACGTTGGGTAGGCCGGGGCGCTGCCCTGAACCCCGCCAAAGGGCGACGCCCGTTGGAACCGATCTACAGCTCGATCACGCCGTTGCGCAGGCCTTTGGCGACGGCCTCAGCCCTGCTGGTTGCATCCAGCTTGGTGAACAGGGCTTCCAGGTGGAACTTGATTGTGTGGACCGAAATGTCCAACCGGCGAGCCATGGCCTTGTTGCTGAGGCCCTCGCCAATCAGCCCGAGGATTTCACGCTCGCGCGGGGTCAGCAGCGGGGCATCGTCAGCGGGCGCGAAGCCTCGGCCTTCCTGGATGCCGGTTGAACGGACGATCAGACCCGCTGCCACCGCTCGCAGCGCCAAGTCCAGTTGTTCAGCCGTCGCATCTGGAGCCAGCAGCCCAGCAGGCAGGCCGGATGCCCGTGAAGGCGTCGCCAGCGCCACGACCGGCGCCTCCGACTCGCGTGGCAGCAATCCGCCGCCGTCGCAGAGCTCGACGTCGGGCGTTTCATCGGTCACCACATGCCCGGCGCCTTGCAGCATGGCGGCCAGGCCGCGGCGGCGAACCTCGTCCGTCGCATGGATGCGGACGCGGAGGCCGCCGGGGTCGCTCATGACGCAGGCCGCGCGGCGACGGTCACGCTGAGGGTTTGGATGGCGCCGGCGCGAAGCAGCCGCAGGACAACCGTCTGGCCGATGCGATCCGGCCCAAGCGACGCCGTCAGCGCCCGTGGACGCGATACCGGAGCGCCGTCAATGTCCAGGACGATGTCGCCCGGCAGCACTCCGGCTGTCTCGGCGGGGGCCGCCGGCGCCAAGCTGACAACCATGAGGCCGCTCTCCCGCCCAGCGGACTGGCGAAAGCTGTCAGGTATGGACACAGGTTGCAGGCCAACGCCGAGCCAGCCTCTCGCGATGCGGCCTTCGGACAGCAACGGTTCGATGACACGGTTCAACGTTGCCGATGGAATGACGATGGTCCGGCCTCTTGGGCCTGATGTCGACATCCCGATCAGGCCGCCTGCGGCGGATAAGACGGGTCCGCCCTCATCCGACCCAAGCGCTGAATCCAGCCGGATCAAAGCGTCGATGCGTCCTCCCGCCATGCTGTGCCACGCCTCGCCCACCGCGTGCACCATCGCCAGCCGGCCTGTCGGCATGCCTGCGTCGTCGGCGCCCAGGACCAACGCCAACGCGCCAACGCGTGGCGTCTCCGTCGATAACTGAGGCAGGGGGCCGTCAAGCGCCGAGGCCAGTTTCAGCACAGCCACGTTTGTGCCGATGTCACGTCCGGCCACGGTCGCGGCGATGGCTTGGCCGGCGCGCACGATGCGAAGCTCGCCCGGGTTATCGGCCAGCACCTGTTCGGACACCAAGACAACGTCAGAGCGCCAGAGAATGCCGCTGCGAGGGCGTTGCCCGCCCCTGACGCCGACCACGAAAGGCGCCGCGGCGGCGATCCGGTCGGCCAGGCCGGCGGAAAATTGTTCGATCAGGTCCATGCGTCAAAAACTCCGTTGCATGGTCATACAATGCACGGCCGGCTTCCACCGCGGCATCGGACGGATGACCGGGACAGCGCCCACCGAATGGCCGGGTGCCCTCACGCCTGCTGCCTTCCCATCTGGGATGCGAAAGGACACCTGCCATGCCGCTTGATGCATTCGAACAGGAACTCGATCCCTACTCGGCGCAGGTGATGCAGGCTTACGAGCGTGTTGGCCCGTCTGTCGCGCATGTTACGGCATTCGGCGCCGACGGACAGCCGGCTGGGCAAGGATCTGGCGTGATCTTCACGCCGGACGGCTACGTCCTTACCAACAGCCATGTCGTCGGCAAGGCCTCAACCCTGCGCGCGAGCCTGACGGACGGGCAGAGTCATGGCGCGATACTGGTAGGAGACGATCCCGCCACCGACATTGCGGTTCTGCGCATTGCCGGCAGCGGCCTGCCTCATGCGCAACTTGGCGCCTCGGTGTCCCTCAAGGTAGGCCAGCTTGTCGTTGCCATCGGCAATCCCCTTGGTTTTACCTGCACCGTCACAGCGGGAATCGTCAGCGCGCTTGGCCGTTCCTTGCGAACCCGTGCGGGAAGGCTGCTCGACAGCGTGATCCAAACGGATGCGCCGTTGAACCCCGGCAACTCAGGCGGACCGCTGGTCACCGGAAGCGGGCGAGTCGTCGGGATCAACACGGCGATGATCGCGTCGGCGCAAGGCATCTGTTTTGCCATCGGCATCGACACGGCGATCTGGGTGGCGACGCGGCTGATGCGCGATGGGCGCGTTCGGCGCTCCTGGCTTGGCGTATCGGCGCAAACGGCGCCGATCGCGACGCGGGTGCGGCGCTTCCACGGGCTGACCCAGCCAAGTGGCGTCATGGTGACCGACCTGGCGCCGGAGGGGCCGGGCCAACAGGCCGGGTTGCAAGCCGGCGACGTGCTGCTGTCTTTCGGCAATGCGCCCGTGGCTGGCGTTGACGACCTTCACCGGGGGCTGACGGGAGAGCGCGCGGGAGTTTCAGTCTCGCTGCGTCTGCTGCGTCGCACCGAGTTGCTGACGCTGGATGTCATCCCGCGCGAGACGTGAGCCATCCGGCCACCAGCCGCTTGCGTGAGTTTGCCCTACAGCGCACCGCAGTCCGGTTGGGACTTCGATGCGATGTAGCTTATTGTTTCCCAAGCAGATTCACGCCTCGGGCCATTTCGGCCCTCTGGCGATCTGCTATAGGCGATGTCGCATGGCCTACGGACCAGCCGGCGGGATGTCATGACATGGCAGGCGCCGAGCATGAGCCAGGATAGCAGCAGCGGCGATGTCCCCGGTTCCGGTATCGGCTGGCTGAAAACATACATCCCGAAGGGCTGGCTTAACGCATAGGCGTCGCCATTGTTGAAGCCCCATGGATCACCGCCCTGCAAGACAAAACTATCCGACGACAAGCCAAAGGGATCGGTTTGCACAATGCCGGAATGGATGTCCCGATCCGCGACCAGCAGATTCACAGGCTCCGTACCAAAGGCATCGGACACCACGCCCTGAAGGGTGATTTCGACGCCTGGCCGATAAAAATAATACGGGCCGTTGAAGCCGCCGACCGCACTGGAATCATCCGGTATTCCAACAGAAACCGACGCGCCCGGCGCCAGAACCAAAGGATTGGACTGCCACGATAGGTCACCAGCGAAGGATGATACCGCAATCGTGCCGATGACGCCGCTGAAAGTTGAAGCGCCAGAGTTCGCGACCCGGAAAAAACCAGTGTCAGGTTCGATGAAATTACTATCAATTTCGTTTTGGAATGGATCCCCGAATGAATAGGCTGTGGTTACGGCGAAGTTGTATCCAAGCTCAGCCCCACACGCCTGATTTGTCCCAATCGACAGAGCTAGGGCAATCAAAAGTAGGATAAATTTCATAAAACAACTATAGGTAGCATTTTGTCGTTTAACAAGTGCGTCGCCGAGATTTTTGGGACCAGCGGACGCAGGTAAAAAGGATGACGACAGGGGCTTCCGGGGGTTGCGGCGCTGACTGGTGACGCTGGTCCCGATCAAGGCTGAAGCGACGCATTGACACTTGGCCAGGCAACCCCTCATGTGGACTGGGCTGCATCATCATTCATCAATGAAGCCATGCGCTTTTCATCCGCGACCACGGGCTAGTCCATGCTTCTTGTCATTGATGCCGGCAACACCAACATCGTGTTCGCTGTTCGCGATCCTTCCGGCTGGCGTGGGGTATGGCGCATCCGCACCGACGCGCAACGCACCTCGGACGAGTATGCCGTCTGGTTGAACAGCCTGCTGACGCTGTCTGATCTTAAGCGCGATCAGATCAATGCCGCGGTGATCGGCACCGTCGTGCCCGCCGCTTTGTATCACCTGCGGCGCCTCTGCCGCGAATGGTTCAGCGTCGAACCGCTGATTGCGCGCGCATCGCTGGACTGGGGATTTGAGATCAAGGTGGACCAGCCGAACGAGGTGGGCGCCGACCGCCTGTTGAACGCCATGGCCGGCCATGTCCATTTCGGCGGACCGTTGATTGTCGTGGATTTCGGCACGGCCACGACCTTTGACGTGGTCGATGCCGACGGCGCCTATCTTGGCGGCGTCATCTGTCCGGGGCTCACCCTATCGATCGAGGCGCTGCACCAAGCCGCCGCTCGGCTGCCGCGCATCGGCATTGGCCGGCCGCAGGCGGTGATCGGCCGGGCCACGGTTCCGGCCATGCAGTCCGGCATCTATTGGGGCTATGTCGGATTGGTGGAGGGCCTCCTGACCCGCATCATGGGGGAGTTTGGCGGCAAGATGAAGGTTGTCGCCACTGGCGGCCTCGCGCCTTTGTTCGCCGAAGGCACCCTGATGATCGAACATATTCAGCCTGATTTGACCTTGGATGGCCTGCGGATGTTGGCGGAGCGCAACCCAGCGCCCACATTGCCCCGGGAGAGAACGCGATTGATTGAACCCGAGTAACGGAACGAAACTTTCAGCATGGACGTAGAAACAGGCGACCTTGCCTTCCTGCCGCTTGGCGGGACGGGCGAAATTGGCATGAACCTTAACCTGTACCGCTGGCGAGAGGCGGGAACGGAGAAATGGCTGGCGGTGGATTGCGGCATCGGCTTCGGCGGCAGCGAGTTGCCCGAAGTCGACGTGATGATGGCCGACCCAAGCTTTATCGCTGACCGCCGCGACAAGCTGGTTGGGCTGGTGATCACCCACTCGCACGAGGACCATATCGGCGCCGTGGCATGGCTGTGGCCAAAGCTGAAGTGCCCGGTCTACGCGACGCCTTTTGCCGCCGCGGTCCTGCGCCGCAAGCTGGGGGAGGCGGGGCTGAACAACCAGGTTCGCCTGCATGTCATTCCCCCTGGCGGCAGCTTTGACCTGCTGCCGTTCAAGCTGCGGTTCATCCGTCTGGCGCACTCCATACCGGAGGCACAGGCGCTGGTCATCGAAACGCCGGCGGGCATCGTCCTGCACACCGGCGACTGGAAGCTGGACCCGACGCCTCTGATCGGGCCGCCGACGGATGAGGCAGCCTTGGCCGCCCTGGGTGAAAAGGGCGTGCTGGCAATCGTTTGCGATTCAACCAACGCGATGGTCGAGGGCCATTCAGGCAGCGAGCAGGACGTGCGCGCCAGCCTGTCGGCCCTGGTTCGCGACCTGGATGGCCGGGTCGCGGTGACCTGCTTCGCCAGCAACGTCGCGCGGATGGAGTCGATTGCCCTGGCCGCGCAGGATGCCGGCCGCAGCGTGGCCTTGGTGGGCCGGTCCCTGCGCAACATGGACGCCGCTGCCCGTGAGTGCGGCTACCTGAAGTCCCTGCCGCCGTTCCTGACGGAAGATGACATCGACGACGTGCCTGACGACAACCTGCTTATCCTTGTGACCGGCAGCCAGGGCGAGGATCGCAGCGCCCTGTCGCGCATTGCGCGGGATGACCATCCGCGGGTTGCCCTGGGCGAGGGCGACACCGTCATCTTCTCGTCGCGCATGATACCGGGCAACGAACGGGCGATCGGCACGGTGCAGGACAACCTGGTGCGCCGCGGCGTGCGGCTGATGACCGACAACGATCATCTGGTCCACGTTTCAGGACATCCGGCGCGTGACGAGCTGCGTCGGATATACCGATTGGTCAAGCCGCGTTACGCCGTGCCGGTGCATGGCGAGTGGCGTCACCTTTCGGCGCATGCCGAACTGGCGCGGGAAGCCGGCGCTGAGCCGTTCCTGTTGGAAGATGGCGACATCATCACGCTGTTCCCTGGCCGCCCGGCCATCACCGACAGCGCGCC
>CAXTXZ010000155.1:0-8106 GCA_964248015.1 uncultured Rhodopila sp.
GAGCTGTGGCCCCGCTGCGTCGCGCCGTCAGCCGGGCAGCAGTACGCTGTTGACCGCGTGGGTCACGCCATGGACTGCCTGACGTTCAGCGTCTTGAGCTGCAATGCGTGGAACAATGGGCTGGCTGACGCAGGCTGGTGAATCATGGCACGCTCGGATTCGGTCAAGCTTCCGGCCATTTGCATCACGGTGCGTTCCGCCAGGATAGGCTATCGCTGTTCTCGATAACCGAGCGGAAACCGGCTTCCGCCTCGATGATACGCCAGCGGTCAGTGCCCCAGCCGAGGCCGCTCGTTGCCCGGTCTGCCGGAGAAGGTGTCCCAGCCCCCGTTGCGCGGATCAGCCGTCACCAGGATGTCGATCAGCGTGTCAGGTGCCTCGACCTGCCCGGGCCGGAGCTTGGCATGCGTGCCGATCCGATCAGGCTGCGCGATGACAAGGCCGCCGGTCTTCCGCACCGCGCGCGCGATCGTCATGGCTTCCCGCGTCATTGCGATGGCGCCGGTGTCAGCCATGAAGCCAACGCCAATCAGGCCATAATCCAGGGGAAAAGTCCGCAGAAGCAGCGCTTCCTCCCCCGCCGGATGCACCAGATGCACAATGTCTTCCCGCGTCCGCCGGTTAAGCCTGCCGCCGCCGTTGCGCGGATCGGTGAAGGTGCCCAAACCGGTGCGAGTCAAGTGGTTGGGCAAGCCCCCGGCAATCTCACGGAACAAGCGGCTGATGATGCCGCTTGGCAAGCTGTAAGCCTCGATCCGGTCAGCCAGCGCCAGCGCATGCAGGCTCGGCACCGGGTGCCATTGGCCGCCGATCACCCGCCGCACCAGCCCTTCGTGCGCCAGGCGGTTCAGGCCATGCGTTCGGTCGAGGCCCTGCGTCGTGGCATAGATGATCGTCAGGTCACGCGGCCGCCGATGCGTCCGGAACGCGGTCGCCACCGCCGTCGCCATGGCGTCGCCGAGCCAACTGACCGCAAGCGTGCTGCCTGGACTGATCAAATCCGCCACGTCTTGCGGCGCGGCGGCTTTCCAGTGACGCAGGGACCGCAGCACCGGTCCGGACTGAGCAGATAACGACAGCATCTGATGCAGGCTCCGCGTGGGTTTCCGGTGACCGGTGACTACGCGGCATGATAACGGATTTGGCTCAAAGCGCAGTTGACATCAATGGGAACTCGTAAAATTTGCGGGAATGTCACGAAAATGTGGCATGACCTCCTCGCACATCAGGCGCAGCGAGTTCAACACCTGCTCATGCGGGATGCGCATGCCGCAATTCATTTCCGCCAGGATGCCGGACAGCCCCAGGCTCTCCTTCAACGTGGCGAGCCGATCCGCCACCATCGCCGGCGCGCCGACGATGATCTTGCTGCGCAGCGCCTCGTCGTAGTCGATCGACATCAGCCGCTGTCCCCGCTCCGCCCGCATCTCCAGTGACCTGGCGCCCTCCTGCGTGGCCGAGGCCTCGATCCGCGCGCCCAGGTAACGATAGAAGAACATGACGCTTTCCCGCGCCTCCTCCCGCGCCTGCTGCTCGGTCGCGGCGATGTAGACGGGAACCCGCAGGTAAACCTTGCCCTGCCCGGGATGGCCGGCGGCGGCCCAGGCCTCGCGGTAGACGCGCAGGTTGGGCACCAGCTCGTTCAGGTCGCCAAGCCGCGTGGCGACAAAGATCGGCATCCCGGCCTCGCCGCTCTGCTGGAAGGTGTCGGGGCTGTTCACCGCGACGCGCAGTTCCGGATACGGCGCCTGGTACGGCTTGGGCACCAGGGTGATGTCGTCGAAATGGTAGAACTGGCCGTGGAACGAGAAGGTTTCCTGCGTCCAGGCGCGCTTCAGGATCTCCAGCACCTCGGCGAAGCGTTCGCGGCTTTCGGCGTAGGAGATGCCATAGGCCTGGTAGGTCCGCGGGAAGCCGCTGCGGCCCACGCCAAAGATCAGCCTGCCCTGGCTGATGTGGTCGACGGTGGTGGCTTCCTCGGCGATGCGCAGCGGATGGCACAGCGGCAGCACCTGCACCGCGATGCCGATCTTCATGCGCCGGGTGCGGGTGGCGATCGCGCTGGCGATGTTCAGCGGCGCGGCCAGCACCGAGCGTTCGGGCGAATTGTGCAGTTCCGCCAGCCACATGACGTCCAAGCCGGCGGCTTCAGCCGCTTCCACCTGCTCGAAAGCTTCCGAGAAGGCTTGCGCCTCGGTCTGTCCGGGCCGGCGTTGAAACTCGTGGAACATGCCGAATTCCATTGGAACGTCCTTTCCCTGTTGGCCGTGAACGTCGGACGCTTTGCGCTCGCCCGCAAGAGCGGTGGCTGTTTTTCCCGCCACGGCCTTGCCTCGCGCCGCGAAAAGCCGCCTCAGAACACCAGGCGGCCGCCGACAATGACCAGCACCGCCGCCAGGATGGGGCGCAGCACCGCATCCGGCACGCGGGCCGACAGGTAGCTGCCCAGGATGATGCCGGGGATCGAGCCTGTCAGCAACGACGACAGCAAGGGCCAGTCCACCGATCCCAGCCACCAGTGGCCAATGCCCGCCACCAGGGTCAGCGGCACGGCATGGGCGATGTCCGACCCGACGATGATGGCCATCGGCTTGCGCGGATACAGCATCAGCAACGCGGTCACGCCCAACGCGCCGGCCCCGACCGAGGTCAGCGTCACCAGCGCGCCAAGCACGACCCCCGTCAGGATGGTCAGCCGCGCCGACCGCGAGGCGGTGATCCGTTCCTGGACAGGTTCCATCAGCCGGAGGAACCGTTGGCGGAAGATCAGCGACAAGGCTGTCAGCAGCAGCACCACCCCCACGACAAGGGAGATGGCCTGCCCGCTGGCGGAGCCGCCGATGTTGACCCGTGAGATCGCCAGCAACGTGATCACCGTCGCGGGCAGGCTGCCGCAGGCCAGGCGCCCGGTGATCCGCCAGTCAACCGTGTGGTTCAGCCCGTGCACCAGGGTGCCGACCGATTTCGTGGCGGAAGCGTACAGCAGGTCCGTGCCCACCGCCGTCGCGGGATGGATGCCGAACAGCAGAACCAGGATCGGCGTCATCAGTGATCCGCCGCCGACGCCGGTCTGGCCGACCAGCAGGCCGACGCAGAAACCGGACAGCATGTACAGCGGGTCGATCGAGGGCACCAAGCTCATGCGCAACCACTTCCCCAGGCAGCTCAATCGGGCGGCGGGTTCCCAGGGCCTGGTCCGCAGGCACAGGATGAACCGGCGCGCCAGCGGGTCAAGGCGTAAGATGTAGCCGGTCTTCTGGTCATGGCTTAAGCCGTAGCACGTTTCGTTCGACTGATGAACGGGCTGGCGAGGTTGTGTGCTGGCAGGCGACCGCCCTGCTGACGCGCCGCCGGGTCGCGGCCTGCTTCCTCCTTGGCGGGCAGCCGCGCGCCGCCCCATGGCCTCGATCCAGCCCGTGGTCCCGCCGCCGCCCAGGCTTGCCGCCGCGCCTCAAGGCGCCTGTTCAGCGTCCGTCCATCGCTCGCCCCAGCGGTCGGAGAACACGACGTCCTCCAGCGCCGCGCGCGCCACCGGCCCGAACTTCCCCGTGGGATAGCCGACCGGCAGGATGGCGTAGGAATGCACGTTCTCCGGCAAGCCCAGCGCCGCCTCGGCTTCGGTCTCGAACAGCAGGTACAGCGTCGTCAGGGTCGCCCCCAGGCCCAGCGCCCGCGCGGCCAGCAGCATGTTCTGCACCGCCGGGTAGATCGAGGCGCCCGCCGTCGGTCTTCGCATCCCGCCGACCAGGCAGGGCACGATCCAGACCGGCGCTTCGTGCAGGTGATCCGCCAGGTGCTCTGCCGCGGCCAGCAGGCGGTTGAAGCGATCCCGCGACGATCCCGGCGGCGGCGCGCTGGCGCGGTATCCCGGCGCGACGGTTTCGTGCCAGGCGCGCCGGTACCAGTGCGCCACGGCGGACTTGATCGCCGGATCGCGCACCACCACGAAGCGCCAGGCCTGCATGTTGCCGGCGCTGGCCGCCGCCGTGCCGGCTTCCAGCACCTGCCGGAGCAGGGCAGGCGGCACGGGGTCCGGCTTCAGCCGGCGCATCGACCGCGTGGTGCGGATGATCTCGAACAGGTTGGCGTCCGCCATGCTCAGGTCCATCCCTTGAACGGCATGGCAGGGGGACGCGCCGCCGCCTTGCCCGGCCAGACGGTGACGTAGGTCTTGCCCTCCAGTTGCACCAGCAGCGTGGCCGCCAAGGTGTTCTGCCCCTTGGCGTCGTACTTGATGCCGTCGTAGCCGATCATGAGCTGGGCCGGCTTCAGGTCCTGGCTGGCCAGCGCCGCCTGGATCTTCGCCGGCCCCGTCGAGCCTGCCCGGTTGATCGCCTCCATCAGCGCCAGGAACCCCTGCATCCCGCGCGCCGAGGTGTCGTCCAGCGCATGCCCCGCATGTTTCACGTAAAGCGCGTTGACGATGGACGAAGCCGAGTCCGCCGCCCCCAGGCTGAACGAGCTGCGGTTGATCACGCCCTGCGCCAAGTCGCCCACCGCCTCGATGAAGGCGTTGTCCGAAAACCCGGAATCGTCGCCGATCAGCATCGGCGGCTTCCAGTTCAGCGTGCGCATCGTCTTCATGAACAGGATCGAGTCCGACGTGTAGCTGACGAAGATCACCACGTCGGCGTCGAAGTTCTTCAGTTGCAGCACCTGCGCGCTGACGTCGCTGGAATTGGCGTTGTAGGCGATCCGCGTGTCGATCCTCAGCCCCTTCGCCGTCACCGCCGCGACGATCGCGTTGCCGGTGGACGTGCCGTACTCCGTGTTCTCGTTGACCATGGCGATCTTGTCGACCTTGGCGCCCTTCGCCTTGCTGTCAGTGATGAACGAGGCATAGGCGGCGCCGAAATCCGTGCCGATCGGCGTCGGCCGGAAAAGCCACTTGAAGCCGCGCTCGGTCAGGCTGGGCGCCGAGGCCTCGCTCGCCATGAACGGGATGCCGTAGCGTTCCGCCACCGCGCTGGCCGTCAGGCCGCAGCTTGACTGGTAGCACCCGACCAGCGCAGCCACCTTGTCCTGCGTGATCAGCCGCAGCGCCTCGCTTTGCGCGATGGCGGGGTTGCCCTGGTGGTCGGCGAAGACCACCTCCACCTTGCGCCCGCCCAGGCCGGGCAGCCCGGCGGTGGCGGCAAGCGGCAGGTCGGGCAGTTCCGGATGGGCGTTGTTGATGATGTCGACGGCGACCTCGATCGCCTGCTTCACCGCCGTGCCGGCCGAGGCCGCCCCGCCCGTCAGCGGATACGACGCGCCGATCCGCACCGGCGCATCCGCGGCACGCGGGCCGCTCGGCAGCAGCGCGATCGCCGGCGCGGCCAGCCCAAGCCGCGTCACGGTTCGGCGGGTTGTTGTCGCCATCTCGTTTCCTTTCTGCAAGACTGCGCCCCTGCATAGCGGCCCGCTCCCGCCCGTCAACAGGCCGCTCGTCAACAGGCCGCTCGTCAACAGGCTGGGGGCATCCCATATCCGCCACCGGAGGCAGCGCATGAAGATTGGTGTTCCCAAGGAAATCAAGTCGCACGAGTACCGTGTCGGCCTGACCCCCGCCGGCGTGCGGGAACTGGCGCGGCATGGCCACCAGGTGACCGTCGAGTCCGGCGCCGGCGCCGGCATAGGCTTCAGCGACGACGCCTACCGGGAGGCCGGCGCGGGCATCGCGGCGGACGCATTCGCCGCGGCCGACCTGATCGTCAAGGTCAAGGAGCCGCAACCGCCGGAGATCGCCCGCCTGCGCCGCGGGCAACTGCTGTTCACCTACCTGCACCTCGCCGCCGACAAGGCGCAGACCCAGGGGCTGATGAAATCCGGCGCGACCTGCATCGCCTACGAGACGGTGACCGACCGCGCCGGCGCGCTGCCGCTGCTCGCCCCCATGAGCGAGGTCGCCGGCCGCATGGCGGTGCAGGTCGGCGCGCATTGCCTGGAACGCGAGCAGGGCGGCGCGGGGATCTTGCTGGGCGGCGTGCCGGGTGTCCCCCCGGCCAAGGTCGTCGTCCTGGGCGGCGGCGTGTCCGGCGCCAACGCCGCCCGCATGGCCGTGGGCCTGGAGGCAAGCGTCGCCATCATCGACAAGTCGCTGCCCCGGCTGAAGGAACTCGACCTGCAATTCGGCCCCCGCGCCACCACCCTGTTCGCCACCGCGCAGGCGATCGAGCAAGCCGTCCTGGCCGCCGACCTGGTCATCGGCGCGGTCCTGGGCCCCGGCGCCGCCGCGCCGAAGCTGGTGACCGAGGCGATGGTGCGGCGCATGCGCCCCGGTTCGGTCCTGGTGGACATCGCCATCGACCAGGGCGGCTGCTTCGAGACCAGCCGGCCCACGACACACGCCGAACCCACCTACGTCGAGCATGGCGTCGTGCATTACTGCGTCACCAACATGCCGGGCGCCGTCGCCCGCACCTCCACCTTCGCGCTGGCCAACGCGACCCTGCCGTTCATCCTCGCCCTGGCCGGCAAGCCGTGGCGGCAGGCCATGCTGGACGATCCGCACCTGGCGGAGGGGCTGAACATCCACGACGGCCGGGTGACGCATCTCGCGGTGGCGCAGGCGCTGGGCCTGCGGCATACGCCGGCGCGGGAGGTACTGGCGCCGGGGGTGGCGCTGTAGCGTTGAAGCCGGCTGAACGGCAGCGTCTCAACCGCCCAGCGTCTCGATCAGCCCTGGCAGCGCCAGCAGGGAATCGATCACCGCAACCGGCGCATGGTCCAGCCTTTCGGCCTGCGTGCGCAACGCCCGGTAAAGCGCGGCGGGACCAGCCGGCGCGCCGCCGGCAAGCTCCGCCCGCAACTGGCCGGGGGTCACCCGCTCGATCCGGGCGACCTTGAACCCGAAGCTGCTCGCGCCCGCGACATCGAAGCCATTGGAGGAAACGAAAACCACCTCCTCCGGCCGTACCCCAAGCTGTTCCCGCACCAGTTCGTAGGCGCGCGGGTCCGGCTTGTAGGCGCGCTTCGAATCGACGCTGATTACTGCCTTCAGGTAACGGCCGAAGCCGCTGCCTTGGACCAGCGCGCCCAGCATGTCCGGGCTGCCGTTGGACAGGATCGCCAGGGAATACCGGCTCAGCCCGCCGAGCGCCTCCGCGGCCTCGGGGTAGGGTGAAAGCGTGTTGTAGGCATGCACGATCCGGTCCAGCAGCGCGCCCTCCGCCGTCAGGCCGATCGTGTCCAGCGTGTATGAAAGGGATTCCCGCGTGACCGCGCGAAAGTCCTTGTAGCGGCCCATCAGCGAACGCAGCCAAGTGTATTCCAACTGCTTCAGCCGCCAGACCTGGGTGACGTATTCGCCATGGCCCGGAAAAGCGGCGTCGATCACGCCCGCGACCGACTGCACGTCGTACAGGGTGCCATAGGCGTCAAAGACGACGGCCTTGATCGTCAAGGCATCTCCCCATTCCGCCCCTGGAGCACGTTCTCCGTCCGGGCGCGACGCGAAAGGCGGTTACGCGCCACGCTCGAAGCGCGCCCGGTCCGCCGGCAGCAGCCGCACCCGCATGTGCACGGCGTCTTCCTCGTCCTGGCGCTCGATCACCTCGCCATGCTGGTAGAGCCAGGCAAGCCGAGCGCCGTCGTGTGGCGGGATGTCGTAGGCGAGAAGCTCCATGCCCTCGGCGATGCGGGCATCGATGGCCGCCTCCAGCGCCTCCAGTCCCTCGCCTGTGATGGCGGAGACCGCGACCGAACCGGGCCGCGACGCGACCTCGGCGACGCCGCCCAGCAGGTCGGCCTTGTTCAGCACCTCGATGGCGCGGCCGGGCCATTCGGGGTCCAGCGTCCCATCGGCCACCATGTCGTCCAGCACCTTGGTCACGTCGGACCGCTGCGCCGCCGTCTCCGGGTGCGCGGCGTCGCGGACGTGCAGGATGACATCCGCCTCGGACACTTCCTCCAGCGTGGCGCGGAAGGCTTCCACCAGTTCGTGCGGCAGCTCGCTGATGAAGCCCACCGTGTCGGACAGGATGACCCGCCGGCCGGAGGGCAGCCGCAGCCCGCGCATTGTCGGGTCCAGGGTGGCGAACAACTGGTCCCTCGCCGTCACCTCGGCCCCGGTCAGCGCGTTGAACAGCGTCGACTTGCCGGCGTTGGTGTAGCCGACCAAGGCGA
>CAXTXZ010000156.1:0-8087 GCA_964248015.1 uncultured Rhodopila sp.
CCCCAGCATGGCTGGCCGGTGCAGCCGGATGCGCCTGGCATCGCGCGAGATCAGCACCAGCACCACCACCGTGCCGACATAGGGCAACGCCGACAGCAGGGCGGACGGCACCGCCACGCCCAGCGCCTGCACATAGAGCGACAGGTACATCAGCGCGCCGAAGAACCAAGCGCCGATCAGCAGCCAGAACGGCCGCCACGCGGCGAACGTGACCAGCGCGAGCGCCACCCAGCCGCGGCCCGCCGTCATGTCCTGCGCCCAGAGCGGCGTGTAGGCCAGCGACATGTACGCGCCGGCCAGCCCTGCCAACGCGCCGCCGAACGCAACCGCGGCGTAGCGGATCGGGATGACCGCGTAGCCCAGCGCATGGGCGGCGTCGTGCGAATCGCCCACGGCGCGCAGGATCAGGCCCAGATGGGTGGAACGGATGGCCCACGCCACCACGGCCAGGATCGCCAGGGCCAGGTAGACCAGGATGTCGTGCCCGAACAGCACGGGGCCAAGCACGGGGATATCGGTCAGGACGGGGATGCGCAGCTTGGGCAGGGTCGGCGCCGGGATGCCGACAAACCCCGCGCCGACCAGGGCGGAGAAGCCTCGGCCGAAGATGGTCAGCGCGAGGCCGGTGGCCGTCTGGTTCGCCTGCAACGTCAGGGAGATCACCGCGAAGACCAGCGCCAGCGCGATCCCGGCGGCCACGGCGGCAAGGACGCCCAGGGAGGTGATGCCGGTCTCGTGCGCGGTGGCGAAGGCGGCGATGGCGCCGGCCAGCATCATGCCCTCGATGCCCAGGTTCAGCACGCCGACCTTCTCCACCACCAGTTCGCCCGTCGCGGCCAGCAGCAGCGGGGTGGAGGCGGCGACCGTGCTGACAAGGAAGGCAACCAGCAGGCCGGTCATCAGGCGGCCTTCGCTGGCACGGGACGCGGGCGGGAAACCCACCTGACGCGGTTGCGCAGCAGGATGTCGCAGCCCAGCAGGAAGAACAACAGGATGCCCTGGAAAATGCCGGTGACGGCGTTGGGCAGGCCCAGGTTGATCTGCGCGGCATCGCCGCCGAGGTACGTCAGGGCCAGGAGCAAGCCGGCCGGGATCGCGCCAAGCGGGTTGAGCCGGCCAAGGAAAGCCACGATGATCGCGGTGAAGCCATAGCCTGGCGACAACGTCGTCGTCAGTTGCCCCAGGGTTCCGCTCACCTCTAGCAGGCCCGCGAGCCCCGCCAGCCCGCCGCTGATCAGCATGGCGACCCAAACCAGCCGGTTCTCCCGGAAGCCGGCGAAGCGGGCGGCGCGGGCGGCTTGGCCCAGGACGCGGAACTGGAAGCCCAGCAGGGATTTCTCCAGGGTGAACCACAGGGCGACGGCGACCAGCGGGGCCAGCAGGATGCCGAGGTGGACGTTGCTGTCCTCGATCAGCAGGGGGGCCTTGGCGCTGTCGGAGAACAGGGCGGTCTGCGGGAAGCCGAAGCCCTGCGGATCGCGCCAGGGACCGGTGACAAGGTAGATCAGCAGGTATTGCGTGATGTAGGCGAACATCAGGCTGGTCAGGATCTCGTTGGCGTTGAACCTGATGCGCAGCCAGGCCACCAGGCCGCCGCTCAGCATGCCGCCGACCGCGCCGGCCGCCATCATGGCGGGATACAGCAGCCAGGCCGGCGCGTCGGGGAAGGCCAGGGCGACGCCGCCGCCGCAGATGGCGCCCAGGATGAATTGCCCGTCCGTGCCGATGTTCCAGACATTGGCGCGGTAGGCGAGCGACAGGCCGACGCCCATCATGATCAGCGGCGCGGCCTTCACCGCCAGCGCCGCAAGCCCGTCCTCCTGAAGCAGCGGGGCAACCAGGAAGGTGTAGACGGTCAGCAGGGGCGGGCGGCCCATGAGGGCGAAAATCAGCGCCGACGCAAGGCCTGTCAGCGCCAGCGCCAGAAGCGGAGATGCGTAGCGCCACAGTTTCGACTCGTAGCCGCGCGCCTCGATCTTAAGCATGCGGGCACCTCGGTGTGCCCACCGTCCCGGCGTCGCCGCGCTTCAGGCAGGCTGATGACGGACAGGGCGGGAAGCCTGCCTCGGCCCGCGGCCACGGCATGGGGATAGTTAAGCTGTCAGGCATCCACGGCCTCCCGCGCGGGGCTTCCGCCCATCAGGCGGCCGATCGACTCGACCGTTGCCTCTCGCGTCGGCACCGGTTGCGACACCCGGCCGCCGGCGATCACCGCGATGCGGTCGGCGAGGACGAAAATCTCGTCGAGATCCTGCGAGATGATCATCACCGCGGCCCCGGCCTGGGCCAGCGCCATGATGGCCTCGTGGATCGCCAGCGCCGCGCCCGCGTCAACGCCCCAGGTTGGCTGGTTGATGACCAGCACGCTGGGGTTCTGCAGCACCTCCCGCCCCACCAGGAACTTCTGGAGGTTGCCACCGGACAGCGACCGCGCCTCGGCTTTCGCGCCCGTTGTCCGCACGTCGAAGCGCTTGATGATGCTGTCCGCGAAGGCGCCCGTGCGTTTCGCGTTGATGACGCCGAAGCGCACCAGGGCTTCCCGCAGGTAGCCGGACAGGAAGCCGTTCTCGGCCAGCGACATGGTGGTGACGGCGCCATGGCCATTGCGTTCCTCCGGCACGAAGCAGCCGCCGATGCGCCGTCGCTCGGCTGGCCCCATGTGGCCGGCGGGGATGCCGTCGATCAGCACGGTTTCGGGGCGGCCCGCGAGGGTTTCGCCGGACAGCGCGTCCATCAGCTCGCCCTGGCCGTTGCCGGCGATGCCGGCGATGCCGAGGATCTCGCCGCCCGCCAGCGACAGGGACACGTCCTTCAGGTCGATGCCGAACGGGTCCGGCGAGCGCAGGGTCAGCTTGTCCAGCGCCAGCCGAACCGCCGAGCCGCCGGACAGGCGCGGCCGGGGCGTCGGGGCGTGCAGGTCCATGTTGATCATGATCTCCGCCAGTTGCTTGACGGTCTTTTCCGCCGGCGCGCAGGTGGCGACGTTGCGGCCCAGCCGCATGATGGTGGCGGCGGAGCAAAGCGCGCGGACTTCCTCCAGCTTGTGGCTGATGTAAAGGATCGAGCAGCCCTCTTGCGCCAGCCGGCGCAGGGTGACGAACAGCTTCCGAACCTCCGAGGGCGTCAGCACCGAGGTCGGCTCGTCCATGATCAGCAGCTTGGGGTTTTGCAGCAGGCAGCGGACGATCTCGATGCGCTGGCGCTCGCCGACCGACAGGTCGTGGACGACGCGGTCAGGGTCGAGCGGCAGGCCGTATTCGGTGGAGATCCGCACGATGCGGTCGCGCAGGCCCACCCGCTCCATGGCCGACGCCAGCCCGAGGGCGATGTTCTCGGTGACGGTCAGCGCCTCGAACAACGAGAAGTGCTGGAACACCATGCCGATGCCCAGGCGCTGGGCATGGCCGGGGTTCTGCACCGTGACAGGGCGGCCTTCCCAGATGATCTCGCCGGCGTCCGGCTTGACCACGCCGTAGATGATCTTGACCAGGGTGCTTTTGCCGGCGCCGTTCTCGCCCAGCAGCGCGTGGATCTGGTTGCGCTCGATCGTCAGGGACACCTGGTCATTCGCCAGGCAGCCCGGATACTGCTTGGTCATGTTGGCCATCGTCAGCAGCGGCGCCGCCAGCGACGGAACGGCCTGGGTCGCGACAGGCGAGGTCAGAACGGTCATGGCAAGGCTCGCGGCTTGGGGTAGGGGTCATCGCGCATGCCGGGCCTCCATGACCTTGATGTGAGCCGGGTCAACGGCGCCTGACGGTATGTTTCACGTGAAACAGTGTTGATAATGCGATGATATTTCCCTCGTCAGGTCAGTTTTCCATCGACGCCCTGGACGAGCCACTGCATGCCGTTCAGGGCGCCGTCGTCCATCGTGGTCTCGGCGGGAACCTTGACCGCGCCCGCCTGATCGGTGATCGGGCCAGTGAACACCTTGTTCTTGTTGGCGGTGATGTCGGCGACGGTGTTCCTCGCCAACATGGCGACATCCTCCGGCATGTTGGTGAAGGGCGCCATGCCGAGCATGCCGCTGTCGAAACCGCCCCAGGTGTCGGTGCTCTTCCAGCCGCCGTTCATCACGTCCTGGATGCGCTTGATGTAGTACGGCCCCCAGATGTCGGTGCTGGCGGAAAGCTGCGTGCCGGGCGCGAACTTCGACATGTCGGTGGACTGGCCGAACCCCTTGATGCCGCGGCTTGCGGCGGCTTGCAGCGGCGCCGGGCTGTCGGTGTGCTGCGTGATGATGTCGCAGCCCTGGTCGATCAGCGCCTTGGCGGCGTCGCCTTCCTTTGGCGGATCGTACCAGGAGTTGATCATGACGAACTTCAGCGTGGCCTTGGGGTTGACCGAGCGCAGGCCCAGCGTGAAGGCGTTGATGCCCTGGACGACCTCCGGCACCGGGATCGCGCCGACATAGCCGACGATGCCTGCCTTGCTGAGCTTGCCGGCGATGATGCCTTGCACGTAGCGGGCCTGGTAGAAGCGGATGTTGTAGGTCGACACGTTCTCGGCGCGCTTGTAGCCGGTGGCGTGCTCGTACAGCACCTTGGGATGCCGCTTGGCCGAGTTCATCACGTAGTTCATGTAGCCGAAGGACGTGGCGAAGATCAGCTTGTGGCCAGAGTTCGCGAGGTCGTTCAGGACTTTCTCGGAGTCCGGGCCTTCAGGGACGTTTTCCACGAAGGTCGTCTTGATCTTGTCGCCGAAATGGTCGGCCGCCGTCTTGCGGGCGATGTCATGCTGGTACGTCCAGCCGAAGTCACCGACCGGGCCAAGGTAGATGAACCCGACCTTCAGCGGGTCGGCCGCATGGGCGGGACGGATCAGGCCAGGCATCGCCGAGGCGGCGGCGCCCGCGCCGAGCAGGCGGGTGAGTTGACGTCTTCTCAGCATGATGGACTCCAAGGCGCAGTGTCTTTGTCGCAAGGATCGGCATTCGCCGCATGCCACCGTCCTTGCGAAGCAGACAGGATTGTATGCAAGCCCCGCGCCAAACTGTTGACGGACACCGTGTCATTGCCCTCAGCCGGCATTATCCAAACCGTGGGCGCATGCATCACCTCCAGAACCCGTCATGCACGGCCTTGCATTCTTCTTCCAGCAGCGGACCTATGACCTCGACTGGGCGTTGGCCCGCGCCCAGGACGACGCGGCACGGCAGGTCCATGGTCAGGTTTTCCGGATGCGGGCCGATCAGCTTGCCCATGTCGTGCTCGGACAAGCCATAAACCACGCGCCCGACGCCGGCCCAGTAGGCGGAGCCGGCGCACATCGCACAGGGTTCGGCGCTGGCGTACAACGTGCAGCCAGCCATGAACTCAGCGGTGTAGGCCAGGCTGGCCCGCGTCATCAGCACCCTCTCGGCGTGACCAGTGCGGTCGCCGGCGTCGCCGTGGGCATTGCCGGCCTGCATCAGGACAACGCCGTCCGGGCCGACAAGGATCGCTCCGAACGGGTGGTTGCCCGCCGCGCGCGCCGAGCGGGCTATGTCGAGGGCAAGGCGGATGTAGCCTTCGTGCGTCACCGCTTCGGCCCTAGGCGGACGGGGGCCGGTTGACCGGGCTGGGCCTCATTGCACCACGCCCTCCCGCTTCAGCGCGCGCACGGTTGAGCGGAACGCGTCCACCGTGATCGACATCTCCTCCTCGCCGTGCATGGCCGAGATCGTGCCGGACGGGCCGGAGTTCATGTCCACGCCGTTCACCAGCAGCCCCATCCGCACCTTCCCGGTGATGCCGTCGCCGCGCGGCTTGCCCATCATGCGCTGGGTGAACGCAACCGCATCGAACGCCGAGGGCGTGATGTCCTCTCCGTCAGGGTTGGTGTAGATGTGGATGCCCGAGTAGCCGCCGTAGACGGCCCACTTCACGCCTTCCTCTTCCAGCACCTCGTTCATCTTGGCGCGCACCTCGGCGCCAAAGGCATTGGCCCGCTCGCAGGCGTTGGTGTTTTGCAGGATCTCCAGCGTCGCGATGCCGGCGGCGGCCGACACCGGGTTCGCGTTGAAGGTGCCGGGGTGGTAGATCTTCTCCTGGCCCTTGGCCTTGGTCACCTGGAAGTCCAGCCAGTCCAGGATCTCCTTCTTGCCGGCCACCGCGCCGCCCGGCAGCCCGCCCGAGACGATCTTCGCCATCGTCGTCATGTCGGGTGTCACGCCCAGCGCCATCTGCGCGCCGCCCGAGGACACGCGGAACCCGGTGACGACCTCATCGAAGATCAGGATCGTGCCAGCCTGCGAGGTCAGGTCGCGCAGCACCTTCAGGAAGGACGGCAGGATCGGCATCTTGCCGAAGCTGGCGCCCGTCGGCTCCAGGATGACGGCGGCGATGTCCTTGTGGTCGTTGAACAGGCGGGTGATGCCCTCGATGTCGTTCGGATCGCACAGCAGCACGCTGTCGGACAGGCTGGCCACCACGCCGCTGGTCGGCGTGCCGTCGAAGTGGTTCGAGTAGCCGCTGGTCATGTGGTCGTTCCAGCCGTGGAAGTGCCCGCGGAACCGCACCAGCTTGCCCCGCCCGGTGTAGGCGCGCGCCAGCCGCAGGGCCATCAGCGTCGCCTCGGTCCCGGACGAGGTGAACCGCACCCGCTCCGCCGAGGGCACCATCCGCGTGATCAGCTCGGCCCAGCGCACCTCCAGTTCATGGCAGGCGCCGAAATGCGTGCCGCGATCGAGCGCGGCATGCACCGCCGCCATGACGTCGGGATGGTTGTGGCCCAGGATCAGCGCGCCGTGCCCGCCGAAGTAATCGACGTACTTGTTGTTGTCGACATCCCACTTCACCGGCCCCAGCGCCCGCGACACATACAGCGGATACGGATCGAAATTGCGCCCGTCATGCGCGACGCCGCTCGGCATCAGCGTCTTCGCCTTGGCCGACAACGCGGCGGAACCGGGCGTCAGCGCCTCATAAGCCTCGGTCAACGTCGCATTGGGCAGGGTGCTGGCTGACATGGATCGGTCCTTTCAAAGTCGGTAGCGGTCGTTATAGCGTTTCAGGAACTGGCGCACACGGTCGGTGCGAGGCTGCGCGAACATTGCCTCCGGCGCGCCCTCCTCGACAATGACCCCCCCGTCCATGAACACCACCCGGTCGGCGACATCGCGGGCGAAGCTCATCCTGGATGGTCTTGATCTTGGCGTCCTTGCGGGCAATCAGGCTGTTGCCGGTGTCCAGATAGGGGCGGGTGAAAGCGATCCGCACCGCGCGATCCGGGTAGATGGTGGTGGAGCACAGGCCGAAATCCACCTTGCCCGACAGCGCGGCGGGGAAGCGGCCGTCGGACTGCACGACGACGAACTCGACCTTCTTCGGATCGCCCAGCAGGTCCTTGGGGATTTCGTGCGCCATGTCGATCTAGAAGCCGACCAGCTCGCCGTTGTCATCGACATGGGCCAGCGGCGGCGACGTGCTGTAGGTCGCGACGATGATCTTGTCGCGCTTCAGCACCGTGTCGAGCAGCGAGTCCTGTGCCCTGGCCGGAGCGATTGCCGCCAAAATAAGCATGGCGGCAAGGAACGAGTGGCGTAGGCGCGGCATCATGATCCCCCTTTTCGGTTGTGGTTGCGAAAATCGTGCCGATGGAGTGGTAATGGCCCGGACGTCCTGCGTGGCCGAAGGAAAGCATTGGCAATGGCTGCCATCACTGCGGGTAAAGACGTTGATGCCACGATTCTGGCGCGTTTCCGCAATGCGTTGGATGCGGTGTTCGGCGACAGGATCGAGCGGGTGGTGCTTTACGGGTCGCGGGCAAGGGGTGATGCTCGCCCGGATACGAACTATGATGTTGCCGTTTTCTTGCGAGATTTTGTTGACCTTTGGCCTGAAATTGATCGGCTTGTCTTTATCGGAACTGATCTGTTCGATGAAACTGGCGCAATCGTGCATGCGATGCCGTTTCGGGCTGGCGCCTGGCAGGAACGCTCGCCCCTGATGGGCGCGATCCGGCCTGACGGCATTGATCTTTGACCCCCGAGACTGCGCGCTTCCTCGGGAAAGCCCCTGATGTGCGGATAAACGACGGAACAAGGCAAAACGATGTGGCAATTCTGGATCGACCGCGGCGGCACCTTCACCGACATCGTCGCG
>CAXTXZ010000157.1:0-2153 GCA_964248015.1 uncultured Rhodopila sp.
GAACAGCACCCCGCCCTCCCGCGGACTGACGGTGCAGAGGCCGCCGCATTCGGCGATCTTGCCCGCGTGCCAGGACAGGCCTGCCGGCATCCCGCGCATGATCGGCACACAGCACAGCACGGCCGTGTCCGTGGTCCGGCCGCCCAGGATGATGTCGGCGCCTTGCCGCAAGGCATCGACATACGGCTCGACGCCCATCAGCGCGACGATGTGGTTGCAGCCGTCGACGGACTCTTCGGTCAACTCGCTTGACGGCGCCAGGGGCGTGACCTTGCCTTCGGCCAGCTTGCGCTTGATCACCCGCGGATCCTGCTCGCTGTAGAGCAAGGCGATCTTGGGCTGGATACCATGCTCCCGCGCGATCTCGATAGCGATGTCGCGTGTCCAGTCCACCCCGGAGTCGGTCCCCGCCGTGCCGCAACTACCAATGATCAGCGGCACTCCCGCCTTGAATGCCGCGGGGATAAGAATACTCAGATCGTGTTTGATGCTGTCCCGACTTAGCTTGGACACGCCTCGCGCGAGGTATGATGGTCCGCTATCGGTCGATCCGGCGTCGCAGGCGATCGCGTCCACGCCCATTTCAATGCCGCGCGCGACATGGGCGGCATCCACCGCGGCGCCCAGCGCGCCTGCCGGGACGAGGACGGTGGTGAGCGTGGATTGGCCGCTCATGCAGCGTCGGCCAGTTTGGCGGCCTCTGTAGGCGCGTGATGAAGCATCTGCATGAAGTCGCGCACCCGAGCAGTGCCGCCGAAGGTCCGCAGTGCCTCGGCAATGGCGGCCGCATGGTCCGGCGCGAAGACGCGTGTGGCGCAATCGCTGAATTTGGACCACAGGTCCGGGGACGCCATCATCTGCTCCCCCGACAAGCCGACAAGGCGTCGGGTGCCAGGCGACTGAAACACCTGGCCCCCTCGGCCGGTGATGGTGACGGTGGCGTCGAACGAGTTGAAGGGTCCGCCGGGCGGCGCCGGGCTGACCGAGACGCGTGACATTAGATCGAGTATGGCCGGGTCGCGGTGCGCATCGCCTTCGAAATGATCCAGCGACACCGCCCCATCGATGATGGCGCGCGAGACGAGATACTGGACGCTGAACTTGCCCGACAGCGCTTCCTGCAGCCGGGCGCGGTCGGTATGTGGAATGCGCCGCTCATCCACCACCACGCCGATGTGTTCGATGTCGCCCGCGCGAAGGCCGTGCGCCTCGCGCAGCTTGAGCGCCCCATCGATGGCCGAGTGGGTGCTGGCGCAGCACGGGAAGACCTTCACCGGGTTGGTGCCGCGATTGACCTCCAACTCGGCTTCGAGGTCGGCCGCTATTGCCTCTGCCGCAAAATTCCCAGGGCCGTTGAACACGTTCAGGAAGCCTTGCCTGCCCTCAAGCGCACTGGGACTCGCGGTGAAGCCGTTCTGCGCCAGCCTCGCGCAGAACATGCCGTCCCTGACGCCGTGGCCGACGTGGAACGACTTCACCATGGTGCCGAAGTTCGCCTTGATCCCGCTTGCGTTGGAGGCGGCGATGGCGAGCGCCGTGCCCGTGGCTGCGTCGCCAAGGCGCAGGAGCTTGGCGCAGGCGGCCGCGACGCCGAACACGCCGATCGTGGCCGTCGGGTGCCAGCCGTGCTGGTAGTGGTACGGGTTGAGACCGCGCGACACCTGGATGATGACCTCGTAGCCCGCGGCATAGGCGACGACCGCGTCCTCGGCCGAGGCGTCCAATTCCTCGGCCAGGGCCAGGATGGCGGGGACCAGCATCGTGGACGGATGGCCTCCCATGATGGAGTTGCCGTCGTCGTAGTCAAGCGCATGGGCCGCGACGCCGTTGGCCAGGCCTGCGTCCAATGCGTTGATCCGATGATCGGTGCCGATCAGCAGGCTGGGTCCGTCCGCCGCGTCCGCCCCAAGGGTCTGCCGGATGATGCGGGACGGGTCGGCTGTCGCGCCGGCGATAGTCACGCCGACCGTGTCGACCAGGGCCGTCCAGACCAGCGCCATGCCGGCCGGCGTAATGCCTGCTGCGGTGGTCGTCGCCACCCGGCGGGCCAGGCGTTCAATGATGGTCATCATGTTTCGGTCACTCCATCAGAATTCGGAGACCTTGGTCTCGTAGACGATCTTGCCCGAGCGTGAAGGGAAGCCGCCACGCAC
>CAXTXZ010000157.1:2163-8048 GCA_964248015.1 uncultured Rhodopila sp.
CGCACCGCTCCAGCGCGAGGATCCTGGAATATCGGCTTCATGCTGTCGTCGAGCGGCCGGCTATTCGGGACTGCAAGCCACATCCGCAGCAAGTGGCGACGCTTCTCTTCCTCCTCGTGATCGTCGAATTCCGTTCGCGCATGGTACGTTGTGTGATTATTCAGAAACTGGAAGTCACCCGGCTCAAACATCATCGCGTAATGAAAGCGGTCATCATTGGCCAGGTTGACGATCATGTCGATGGCTTCCTTCTGCTCAACCGTCAGCCGCGGAACCTCTGGGAAGTCCTGTCCCGACATGATATGCGTGCGGATGAAGCGGGACGAGAACTTGCCGTCCTTGAAGCTGTAGATCGGCTGCTTGTAGTAAGGGAGCTCACCTTTGGCCTCCTGCCCCTTCCAGCTCCAATAGAACGGCTGCTGGAGGACCTTGAACAAGTCCGGCCGCTTCGCGGCGATCTCGTCACGGATGGCTACGGCGCTGGCGAACATGCTAAGACCGCCGCTCTTGGCGGTCTGCATGACGAACAGCCCCACCACGTCTGACGTGTCGGAATGATAACCAAGGCGCTCGCGCGACATGTAGCCACGGCCAGTCTTGGATACGACGCTGTCACCGAAGTTCTTGACGTCCCCAAGCACGTCGCCCTTGCTGCTCTGAGTCACTGGGACGCCGAGGTGCAGGCCAACACCCCAATAGATGAGGCGCTGCTCATCCTTGGTGTACTTGCTGACCGGCAACCCGCGCATCACGAAAATCCCAAGATCGTTCTCGAGCTTCTCAAGAACCAGCTCCAGCGTGGCCGGCAACACATCAAGCTTGAAACTGTCCCGGGTCAGCGTCTCGATTGTCAGGCCATCCCGCTTCGTGACGGCGAGCGCCTGATCAATGTCGGCGATCTCGGCGTCCGACAGCCTATGGATCCAGCGATCCTCGCGGGCGAGGTCGGCGGCCATCCAGGCCTTGTCCTTGCTGAAAGCGGTTATCTGCATCGTTTGCTCCTCTTGCTCACCATTCTTGGCTGTGGCTTGCCAACCCGATCTCAGGGGCGCCGCCTGCTTGGATAGATCAGTCCATCGCCGCCCGTCTTGTCAATCTGTACAAAAATCGTCAACTATGGGGCGCGATGGCCATGCAGGGGGGTTCAATGGTTGATGCTGTGCGTCATGGATAGCGGGCTGTACCTGACCGCCCAGCAAGCGGCGGGGATGTTGGGCATCAGCGTGCAGTCCCTCTATGCCTATGTCGGACGGAAGAACATCCGGTCGCAGGGAACGCCGGGCAGGCGCTCCCGCCTCTACTGGCGCGAGGACATCGAAAGGATTGCCGGCGACACGGCGGACGACCGCATGGTCAAATATGATTCGATCCTGGTCCCGGAAACAAAGATCACGCTCCTGACCGCGAGCGGACATTATTATCGGGGCGTGTCTGCGGTCGCCTTGTCGGAATGGGCGACGCTGGAGGACGTCGCGGCTTTGCTTTGGGAGCATCCAAAGGACACGATTTTTTCAGCGACCCCGCCCGTCGTGCCAGCCGGCTTCAAGAGGCTGCGCTCGGCGCTTTCGGAGCTCTCGGCCTCCGACCAGGCGGGCAGCCTCTTCGCCGTCCTCGAGGCGGCGAACCCGCGTAACTACGACCGGACGGCTGTGGGCTTCGCCCGTACCGGCGCTGAGCTGATCCGCTGGTTCGTCGCGATGGTCGTGGGCGACGAGAGGCCAAGCGTCGAGCCGGTCCATCTTGTCCTCGCACGTGGTTACAAAGCATCGGAAGAGTTTGCTGACCTCATCCGCCGGTTGCTGGTGCTTTTCGCCGACCACGAGCTGACATCCCCGACCTATGCGGTTCGTGCCCTGGCGAACACCGGCGCCACTCCCTACCAGGCCGTTGCCGCCGGATTGATCGCGATCAAGGGAGCGCGGATCGGCGAGGGCCGGGCGCCTGCCATCCGCCGTCTGCTTGCGGAGATCAGGGCCTCGGCAGATGCGGCGCAGCCGGTCCTGGAACGCTACCGGGCCGGCGACCCGATCCCTGGCTTCTCCCACAGCATCTACAAGGGGAGCGATGCGCGCGCGCTTGCGCTTTTGGCGTTGCTCAGGCAGCGCCTGACCGGAGACGCGGATTTTGCCCGGCTCCTGGACGCCATCCGGGTCGCGCATGAAGGCCCTGGCGTCGAACCCGACCTTTCGCTGCTCGGTTACTACATCGAAAGCAGGCTCGAAGCGCCCGACAGCAGCGTGTCGATACAGGTCATTGCCAGGCTCGTTGGCTGGATCGCCCATGCCCATGAGCAGATCGCCCACGGGCCCATGGTCCGCCCCCGGACCGCCTACACAGGGGTGTTGCCCGTCGAGAATGGCTGAGGCGGGATATCTACTCGCGATATGTGGATGAAATTCGTCTAGATTGACATAGTGACCAGACCCTCCCTAATTGGGGCCACGAGGCCGAGCAAGGGCATCAATGAGGGACGTCGTGAGCGAAGACCACTCGGTCCGACTGGCTGGCGCGAATGCCAACCGCGCGAACGCGGTCAACGACATCTCTGCCCGGCTCGACGCGCTGCCAAACTCGCCGGCCATATGGCTCATCGTCGTCGCGCTGTCCATCGGCGCGTTCTGTGAGATCTACGACGCGATCCTCACGCCGTTCCTGTCGGAAGGATTGCAGAAGGCCGGCATCTTCAAGTTGGGCGACGTCGGCTTGTTCGGCTTCAGCGACATCGCAAGCTTCATAGCGGCGACGTTTACGGGGCTCTGGATCGGCACATTGGCGTTCTCCTACGGTTCGGACCGATGGGGCCGACGGCCGGCGCTCAGGTATTCGCTGGTCTCCTACTCCATCTTCTCGGTGATCCTCGGCCTGCAATCCTCCGTTCTCGGCGTCGATCTCTGGCGCTTCCTGGCCGGCATCGGCATGGGGATGCAGATCGTCGCCATCGACAGCTTCATCGCCGAGATCACGCCGAAGGCGATGCGTGGCCGGGCTTTCGCCGCGAGCACCGCGATACAGTTCTGCGCGGTTCCGGTTGGCTCTTTGCTCGCCCTCTACTTCGTCCCGTCCGAGCCGCTTGGAATGGCGGGGTGGCGCTGGATGACGTTCCTGCCCGGCGTGTTCGCCGTTGTGACGCTGTTCATCCAGCGCAAACTCCCGGAGTCGCCGCGATGGTTGGCCCGGCATGGGGACGTGCAGGAAGCCCTGCGCACGGTCGCCGACCTGGAAACCCGCATCGTCGCCTCGGGTCGCGCGCTGGCCCCGCCAGCCGCAAGGCGGGAGGCTGCGTTGCTGAACCAGGCCGAACCGGAGCTGAGCCGGCCGGAGCTCACCCGGCGCATTGCGATGATGTCGGCCACGCAGTTCCTCACCGCCATCGGCTACTACGGCTTCTCGAACTGGGTGCCTGCGCTGCTCCGGGCCAAAGGCGCCGATCTCAGCCACACCCTGGGCTACACCGCGGCGATCCTCGTGACCTATCCCCTGACGCCGCTGCTCCTTGCCACGTTCGCTGACCGGTTCGAGCGAAAGACGCTGCTGATGACAGGCTGCCTGCTCGCCGCCGTCTGCGGGGTGCTGTTCTCACAGCAGACCACGCCCCAGATGTGGATCTTGTTCGGCATCCTGGTGACGGCGTCCAACAACCTGCTGGCGTTCAGCATCCACGCCTACCAGGCCGAGATCTTCCCGACGCGCATCCGGTCGCGTTCGGTCGGCTTCGTTTACTCGTTCAACCGCCTGTCGACGATCTTCTCCGGCTATGTCATCGCGTATTTGTTGGTCGAAACCGGTGTGACAGGCGTGTTCACCCTGCTCGACGGCGCGTTGGTCCTCGGGGCGCTCCTGGTCGGCGCGTTCGGCCCGCGCACGCGGGGCTTGGCGCTCGAACAGATTGCCTGACGGAATTCCGCCTGGGCGCGGCGGCCTGGCTTAAGTCTCCGGTCATGAAGGAACGGGTCATGCAAGAACCGTTGCGAATCGCGCGCCAAGGTTGGTTCTACGTCGGTGGCCGGCTGGTCCAGCTTGGCGGGGGCACCGTCATGCATGGGCAGATGTATGTCGAAGAACAGGTGCCAGATCCCGTCACAGGATTGCCCATCGTCCTGATCCATGGCCTGTTGCGTACCGGCACGGACTGGACGGGAACCGCTGACGGACGGCCTGGTTGGCGGGACGTGTTCCTTCGCGCCGGCCATCCGGTCTACGTCGTCGATCAGCCAGGCCGCGGCCGCTCCGCCTATCATCAGCGCCTCGATCCGGACCAGCGCGTGCCGACCGCGGAGAGGGTTGCGGCCCGTTGGAGCGCGCCGGATCCCAACGCTTGGCCGCAGGCGGGCCTGCATTCGCAATGGCCCGGCAACGGCCAGCCTGGCGACCCTGCCTTCGACCAGTTCCTGGCAGCGGCTCATCCGAGCATCGCCGACATGGCGCAGGCCGAGGCGTCGCTTGTGTCGGCGCTGCTGGAGCTTTCGGGGCGGATCGGTCCTGCCGTCATCGTCACCCACTCGCAGTCCGCGCCCTCCGGGTGGCGCCTGGCGGACGAGCGGCCCCACCTCATCCGGGCATTGGTCGCGATCGAGCCAAGCGGACCACCCTTCAACCAGACCTTGCCGTCACCCGGCGACCTGCTCGAAGCGGTCGAGCGGCCCTGGGGCATCCCCTACCATCCTCTCACCTTCGTTCCCCCTGCCGGCAATGCGGCCGAGCTTGGGACACTTAAACTGGATGAGCCCGACCGACCGGGGCTATGGCCGTGCATCAGAGCTGGCAACAGGTCGGGCCGGCAATTACCCAATTTGGCGCGGGTGCCGGTGCTCATCGTCACTGCGGAAGCCTCCTATCACGCGGCGTATGATCATTGCACCGTCGAGTTCCTGCGCCGCTATGGCGTCGAGGTCACGCATTTACGGCTTGGGGATTCCGGCTATCACGGCAACGGACACATGCTTATGCAGGAGACGAACAGCCAGGAAATCGCGCTGCTTGTGGAAGCCACCATAGGCCGGATGATCAGCTAAGGTTCAGCCGCGCTGGCCGGTTGACGATCCCAAGCTGCCTCCAGGACTGCCCCGACGCCTAGCGGCACCCCGGCTTTTGCTTAGTCTCCGCTAGGCCTGTCCCGTCGCATAGTGACCAAGGAACATGGCAACGGCCGAGTCTACGACGTGCGCCGTGTGTTGCGGCGAAGGTCGGCCAAGCCGCAAACGGCATCGATAGTAGATGCTGGCCTGCACCAGCGTGAAAAACTGATCGGCCGCGAATTCCGCATCTTGCACGGCTAAGTCGCCGGCCTCCGTCTGTGCCTTGAGCCAGCCAGCCAGATGCGTGATCGCTTGCTGCGGCCCCGCCGCGTAGAACGACTCCGCCAGTTCCGGGAAGGCCTCAGCCTCGGACGTCACGACCCTGTCGATCATCAAGCAGACGGGGGAGGTGATCAGTTCGACCATTCCGATCCCGATGGCTCGAAGCGTCTGAGCCGTACTCCCAGGCGGCATCTGCCCATTGCCGAAATGCTGGGCCAGCATCCGCGCGCACTCGCGCTCGACGAAGGCGCCGAACAGCTCAGCCTTGCTGCGGTAGTGGTGATAGACAGTCGATTTCGAGACCCTGGCCGCCTGGGTAATCACCGACATGCTGGCGCCTTCATAGCCGTGCTCGGCAAAGGCGTCCCGAGCGCTGTCCAGAATGGATTTGCGCTTCTCGGCTGTAAGGGCGGCTGGTGTTGGCATCGTTGGCTCCGGCCGTCCGAGCGCGGCCACCCTTGAAACTATGACGCGGCGCACGAGTTTACCAGTGACCAGACCGAACGGTTCGGTCTGGCCGTCGCAATCTGCGACGCATTGAATTAGGAGCAGGCCATGCCGCAGTTCGACGCGACCATCAAGCACCTC
>CAXTXZ010000158.1:0-6659 GCA_964248015.1 uncultured Rhodopila sp.
TTCAGCGAGCATCTTCACCCGTTCAGGCAGGCAACCTGAACGGGATCTGCTCTAATGGCGGCAGGCCGAGCAGTTGCTTTGCGCGCGGCATCGGCGGGCAGCCGCTGCATGGCCATGCCCGCCAGTTCGCGGCAATGCCCTCATGGCACGGCGTTTGCTCAGTCGCTGTGCGAACTCGGGAGTTTCCTGCCCATGGACCAGGCCAACATTGACATCATCATCCCGCCCGGCGGCCACTGGTCCGCCCGCGTGCCAAAAGGCGCCACGCTGAAGCTGGTCGACATCGAAGGGCGCCAAGCCGTCGACCTGCTCTGCTACAACGCTGATGATCCGACCGAGCGCTACAGCGCCGCCGACACGATGAAGATCGCCGGCTCGATCTTCATCGGCAAAGGGTCGAAGCTTTACTCCGACATGTCCAACCTCTTGTTCACCGTGACGGACGACACCTGCGGCCGGCATGACACCATCGGCGGCTGCTGCAGCCGTGAGAGCAACCGCCTGCGCTACGGCGTTTCGGACGGCCCGAACTGCCGCGACAACTTCCTGCGCGCCCTCGCCCCCTTTGGCCTCGGCAAGCAGGACATCGTCGCCAACCTGAACTTCTTCATGTCCGTCCCAGTGCGGCCGGACGGCGGCATGGCGATTGTTGAGGGCCATTCCAGACCCGGCGACAGCGTCACGCTGCGCGCCGAGATGGATGTGCTGGTGGCGCTGTCGAACTGCCCGCAGGTCAACAATCCCGCCAACAACTTCAACCCGACCCCCATCCGCTTGGTGGTGGCGCCCGGCGCAGGGCAACCTATTTCTTAGCAGTATCAATATTGCGCGGCCATTGATGCCTGCCACGCGCCAAGGAGCCAGGACCATGCCGACGCAGCGCAGGATGAACCTGGTCGCCTACCTCAAGACCGGCCCGACGGCGAACCATCCCGGCGGCTGGCGCCACCCGGAGGCCGACCTGCACGACATCTTCGAGCCAACCCGCTACGAGCACCTCGCCCGCGTGCTGGAGAACGCCCGCTTCGACGCCGGCTTCTTCGCCGACACGTTCGGCCTGCCCGACCTGCACCGCGGCGGCTACGAGACTTACCTGGGCCTTGGCGGCCAGATCACCTACCTGGACCCCATGGCGGTGTTGCCGCTGATGGCGCGCGTCACCTCCCGGCTCGGCATCGGGGCGACGCTGTCGACCACCTTCAATACGCCGTACTACCTCGCGCGCACCCTGGCCTCGCTCGATTTGCTGACCAAGGGCCGCATCTGTTGGAACGTCGTCACCTCCGCCACCGACATGGAGGCCCGCAACTTCGGCCAGGACGGCATTCCGCCCAAGGACCAGCGCTATGACCGCGGCGACGAGGTGCTGGAGGCCTGCTGCGCCCTGTGGGAATGCTGGCAGGACGACGCGCTGATCCTGGACCGGGCCGCCGGCCGCTTCGCCGACCCCGCGAAAGTCCGCAGGGCCGATTACGTGGGCAAGCATGTCCGCACCCGAGGCCCGCTGTCGATGCCGCGCAGCCCGCAGGTCCGCCCTGTCTTCCTGCAAGCCGGCGCGTCGTCGCGGGGCCGCGAGTTCGCCGCCCGCTGGGCCGAGGCGATCTTCTGCACGCCGCACACCAAGGCCGACGCCCAAGTGTTTTACGCCGACATCAAGGCCCGCATGGAAACCCATGGCCGCCCGCCCCGGCTTTGCGCGGTGCTGCCCTCGATCGCCGTCGTGCTGGGCGAAACCCGCTCGATCGCCGAGGAAAAGGCGGACTACCTGAACAGCCTGATCGATCCTGAATTGGTGCTTGCCACTAACTCGCAGATGCTGGGCGTTGACCTCAGCCTGCACGAAGCCGAGGCAGACGTGGTGGCCGCCGCCGGCAACCAGGGCATCCAGGGATCGCACGACCGCGTGGCCCAGCTTGCCCGCGCCGAGAACATCAGCTTCGCCGCCGCCGCGCGACGTCAGCGCAACCTATTGGTTGGCACCGCGAGCCAGGTCGCTGACCACATGGAGGACTGGTTCACCGACCGCGCCGCCGACGGCTTCATCCTGTGGCCCACCGTGTTCCCCGGCATGTTCGAAGAATTCGGCCGCCTCGTCGTCCCCGAACTGCAACGCCGCGGCCTGTTCCGCACCGAGTACGCCGGGGCCACCCTGCGCGAGAACCTGCTCAACCCCTGACGCCGGCAGCCACCCTGGCCGAACCCCCGCCGCCATGGCAAGCTGCCATGAAGGAGGGCCGCATGAGCGACGACTTGGACATCTACCGCCAGCAAGGCTTCGCCCAAGCGATCGGCATCGGCGAGGCCCCCGCCCTGGTCATTGTCGATTTCGTCGAAGGCTTCACCGACCCAAGGCACTTTGGCGGCGGCAACATCCGCTCGGCGATCGAGCGGACCGTTCCCCTGCTGGCCCGTGCCCGCGCCTCCCGCTGGCCGATCGTGCATACCCGTGTGGTCTACGCCGATGACGGCTCGGACTGCGGCGGCTTCACCGTCAAGGTGCCCGCCCTGCGCGGCCTGACGGAAACCAGCCCGCTGTCGCAGACCGTGGCCGAGTTGACGCCCCGCGCCGGCGAGCTGGTCCTGCGCAAGCGCAACGCCAGCGCCTTCTTCGGCACCGAGCTTGCTGGCTGGCTCGCCGGCCGCCGGATCGACACGCTGCTGGTCTGCGGCTGCACCACCAGCGGCTGCGTGCGCGCCACCGTCATTGACTCGTGCAGCCACAACTTCCGCACGGTTGTCGTCACCGACTGCGTCGGCGACCGCGCGATCGGCCCGCACGAGGCGAACCTGTTCGACATGGGGCAGAAATACGCCGACCTGATGAGCCTGACCGAGATCGAAACGGCACTGGGAAACAAGTAAGATGGCCGATGCACGCCTGAAAGCCGCCCTGCGCGCCGGCGCATTCATTGTCGCTCCCGGCATTTTTGACATGATCTCCGCCCGTGTCGCGGACGCAATGGGCTTCGCCGCGCTTTACGCGACCGGTTTCGGCACGGTCGCCTCGCATCTCGGCATCGCGGACGCCGGGATCGCGACGTACACCGACATGGTTTCCCGCGTTGGCCGCTTCGCCCAGGCCTGCCGCGCGCCCGTCATCGCCGATGCCGACACCGGCTACGGCGGCCTGCTCAACGTGCGCCATACCGTGCTGGGCTACGAGGCCGCCGGCGTCGCCGCGATCCAGATCGAGGACCAGGAAGTGCCGAAGAAATGCGGCCACACCCCCGGACGCCGCGTCATCCCGCTGCGCGAGATGTGCCTCAAGATCGAAGTCGCCGCCGAGGTCCGCACGTCCCCCGACTTCCTCATCATCGCCCGCACCGACGCCCGCACCGCGCTCGGCCTTGACGAAGCCATCGGCCGCGGCCAAGCCTTCGCGCAAGCCGGCGCCGACATCATTTTCATTGAAAGCCCGGAATCCGAGGCCGAAATGATCCGCATCGGCCAGGAGATCGATGCTCCCCTTCTCGCCAACATGGTCGAGGGCGGGCGCACCCCCCTCCTGCCCGCCGCCCGCCTCGCCGAGATCGGCTACAACGTGGCGATCTACCCGGCTGTCGGCTTCCTGGCCGCCGCCGCCGCCGCCGAACGAGTTTACGGCCACTTGCGCGCCCACGGCGACAGCACGGCCCTGCCCGCCCAGGAAAGCTACGGCTTTGGCCGCATCTGCGAGCTGATGGGCTTTCCCGAGGTCTGGGACTTCGAGCGGCGCTGGGCGCGGGACGACCCGCCCTGACATCCCGAGGCTGAGGGCCTCCGGCTACGCCGGCATGCATGTGGCGAAGTTCGGTTCGCCGGAGGCCAAGCATGCCTTCATCCCCAAGATCATTGACGATTCATGCGAACTGGCGCTCGCCATGCCGAAGCCTGGCACCGGATCGGACGTGGCCGGGATCAAGACGCGGGCGGCGCGTGACGGCGACGATTACGTGACCAATGGCCAGAAGATCCGGATTGCCTGCGCCCATGTGGCCGACATCACCGTGCTGGCGTGCAAGACCGACCTGGACGCCGCGCCACCGCGGCATCAGCATCATGCTGGTTGACGCGAAGGGGCCTGGCGTGACGATCCGGCCCCCTGAAGATGCCGGGACGCCGCACGATTCATGCGAACGAGGTGTTCTTCGACAACGTTCATGCGCCCGCCGCGTATCGGCTGGGCAACGAGAACGCGGCCCGGCACAACATGATGAAGCGCCTGGCGTTCCAACAGCTTTGCTTGGCGTCGATTTCGGCTGGGCACTGCTTCAAGATTACGGAGTACGCGCCTGCCTACCCGCGTGACCGGATGCAATTCGGCCACCCCATCACCGACTACCAGGCTGTCTCGCGCAAGCTGATCGACATGGCGATCACGCCGGAGACCGCGCGGCAATCCATTGATATGGAAGCAGAATATCAAATAATGGCGCTCATTCATTTCCGCCCGCGCTAGTTATCGGACGAGCATTGGAAATTACAAGCAGTTTCAGCAGCTCACTGAATATCTGCTAGTCCCGGCAGCATGCAAAGCGCGGGAGAGCCACGGAAACCCAGGAAGACGAGTCAAAATGGAAATGATGGCAACGGAAAAACCTTGACACCAAAATCCCCATGCAAGGTGGGGTTCTATCATGCCATTGGCAGTGATGCCTGCCAGAGCCAGATCACGCGGGGCGGATGCGCAGCGATGCCTGGCGGGTCAATGGCGAAGCTTGCCCTTGCGGCCGCTCCCCTGGCAAACTGATTTGACAACATCAAACCGGAGGAGATTTTGCCATGACCGCGAAGAGCAAAGGTTACCTGCGTCACGTCGCGCTCAGCGTCGCCGATCCATGGGAAACAGCGGCGTTCTACAAAGAGACGGTAGGACTGGAGGAAGTGGCCGAACTCGACGGGCCGCTGGCGGAGGGTGTGTTCCTGACCGACGGGGTGGTCAACTTGGCGATCCTGCATTTCAAGTCCGATGAAGCCTCGCAAGGCACCGGCGTCGATTTCGTCGGCATCCACCATATCGGCTTCTGGGTTGACGACATCATCGAGACGGGCAAGACGTCGCGCGCCGCCGGCGCCACCTGGATCATGGGCGACCCCAACAACCCTGATGGCTACGAGGTCAAGCACACCGACCTGTCCGGCATCATCTATGACATTGCCGCGCACGGCTGGGCGGGCGCGCAGAAGCGCCCGGGCGAAGCCGAAAACGAGATCCACCCCAACCCGCGCCGTCGCCTGGCGAAGTTCGACGAGCGCCGCGAAGCAGCCCAGCGCAAGATCGAGGCCAGCAAGGCATCCGCGATGGCGCAGGCCGCGGAGTAACGCCGTTTAGGGAATGTCGCGCAGGTTCATGATAAAGGCATGACCTGGTTCGCCTGGGTCATGCCTTCCCTGTCCGGCTTGCCTGGCAAAAAGCGCTGTCGCTCCGGCGACAGTTAAACCGCTCCCATGCGGTTCCAGGCATCCAGCGCCGCGATCTTGTAAGCCTCGGCCAGGGTTGGGTAGTTGAAGGTGTTTTCAATAAAGTAGTCCAAGGTTCCGTGCAGGTTCAGCACGGCCTGGCCGATATGCACCAGTTCAGTCGCCCCTTCGCCCACAATATGAACGCCCAGCAGCCGACGGGTCTTCAACGAGAAGATCATCTTCATCATGCCGTTGCTCAGGCCCATGATGTGGCCGCGCGACGTCTCCCGGAAGCGCGCGACGCCGCATTCATAGGGAATGCCGCGACGACGGACTTCCTCCTCGCTCATGCCGACCGTCGAGATCTCCGGAACGGAATAGATTCCATAGGGAAAATAATCCGGCGCGGGCGACATCGCAATGTTGAAGGCGTGACACGCCGCGATGCGGCCCTGTTCCATCGATGTTGACGCCAGGCTCGGGAAGCCGATGGCATCGCCGGCGGAATAGATATGCGGCGCTTCTGTCTGGAAGGTGGCGGGGTTCACCTTGAGGCGCCCGCGCTCATCCGGCGTCAGCCCGCACGAGCTGAGGTTCAGGGTGTCGGTGGCGCCCACGCGCCCAGCGGCATAGAGCAGCATCTCCGAGCGGACCCGCCGGCCGTTTTCCAGCACCGTGACCGGCCAGTCATGTTCGAACTCGATCCGCGACACCTTGCTGCCGAAGCGAATGGCCATGCCGCGGTCGCGCAACTGATGGGTGAAATCCTCGATCAGCTCGTGGTCGATGAACTCCAGGAAGCTGGAGCGGGACTCCACCAGCGCGACACTCACGTCCAACGCGCTGAAAATAGTTGCGTACTCGACGCCGATCACGCCGCCGCCCACAACGGTCAGGCTGCGCGGCAACTGCGGGATATCGACGATTTCGTCGCTGTCCAGGACGTTTCGCCCATTGAACGGCACGTCAGCGGGACGATACGGACGGGTGCCCACCGCGATCATGAACTTGTCAGCCGCCACCTGCCGGATGTCGCCGTCGTTCAGCGTGACCTCGATCGCCTGAGGATCGATGAACCGCGCGGCGCCGTACATGGTCTGCACCTTGTTGCGAGCGAACTGATGCTCCAGCACATCGACCTCGTGGTCCAGGGTCATGTGCAGGCGCGCCATCAAGTCCTTGGCCTGGATGTCTTTCTTGACGCGGTAGGCCCTGCCGTAGAAGCCGCGCTCACGCCAGCCGGTCAGGTTCAGGACGGTTTCGCGCAACGTCTTGGA
>CAXTXZ010000158.1:6759-8020 GCA_964248015.1 uncultured Rhodopila sp.
GACAGCAACTCCTTGACCCGGATTGCCAATGCCTCCATCGCGAACGGCTTGGTCATCACATGCATCCCAGGGGCAAGGTGGCCGTGGCTGAGCACGGCGTTCTCGGCATGGCCGGTGATGAACAGCACCGTGAGATCGGGACGCACCGCCCGGGCAGCATCCGCCAACTGCCGGCCATTCATGCCACCCGGCAGTCCAACATCCGTGAGCAGCAGGTCGATGCGCGCGCCGGATCGCACCTTGTCCAGGCCGGCCATGGCGTTTTCCGCATCCAAGGTGGTGTAGCCGTATCCTTGCAGCACATCGGTCACCAGCATGCGTACGGTCGGTTCGTCGTCCACGACCAGCACCGTCTCGCCGTGCGTGACAAACGGAACCTCCGGCATGTCAGCCTGTGCCTGCGCCTCAGTGGTTTCGTCAGCATCACGCGGCAGATACAGGCGAACCGTCGTGCCCTGCCCTGGTTCTGAGTAAATCCGGGCTTGCCCGCCGGACTGTCGCGCGAAGCCGTAAACCATCGACAGCCCTAGGCCAGTGCCCTGCCCGATCGGTTTGGTGGTGAAGAACGGATCAAAAGCCTTGGCGACAACCTTGGGCGCCATGCCGCTGCCAGTATCGCTGACGGAAAGCGCCACATACTGTCCCGGAGGCAGGTCGCGTCCGCGAGCCGCCCTGTCATCCAGCCAAAGGTTGCCCGTCTCGATGGTCAGCTTGCCGCCGTCGGGCATCGCGTCACGGGCGTTGATGCACAGGTTCAGCAGCGCGTTCTCTAGCTGGCTGGGATCGATTCGCGTGGCCCAAAGTTCCGCCGAACCGGCAACCTTCACGGTGATGGAGGGTCCCATCGTGCGGCGAATGAGTTCCTCCATGTCCTTGATAAGCCGATCGATGTTCACGACTTTCGGTTCCAGCGTCTGCTGACGGGAAAACGCCAGCAGCCGGTGGGTCAGAGCGGCGGCGCGCGTGGCCGCGCCGTGAGCCGCCGTGACATAGCGATCCATGCCAATCAAGCGGCCTTGCGCCACGCGGGTCTTCAACAGCTCCAGGCTGCCCAGGATGCCTGTAAGCAGGTTGTTGAAATCATGCGCGATGCCACCCGTGAGCTGGCCGACGGCCTCCATCTTCTGCGACTGGCGCAGCGCGGCCTCGGTTTCCATCAGCTCCTGGGTGCGGGCGGCGACCTCCGCTTCAAGGGAGGCCGCAAGGCGACGCAGGTCCTGCTGCGCGCGTCGCCGCTCCACCACCATGCGGGTGCGCTGGG
>CAXTXZ010000159.1:0-7972 GCA_964248015.1 uncultured Rhodopila sp.
GGGCTTATGCAGTTCACCCTGACATCCGGCCCAAGGCTGATCGCCAGCGCGTGCGTCAGGGCCACCAGCCCGCCCTTGGAGGCGGAATAGGATTCCGTGTCCGGCTCCGACATCCGCGCGCGCGACGACGCGATCGTCACCACCGCGCCCTTGGCGGCGCGCAGCAGGCCCTCGGTCGCGCGGACCAGCAGGAACGTGCTGGTCAGGTTGGTCGTCAGCACCGATGTCCAGTCCGCCAGCGTCAGGTCGGCGATCGGCTTCCTGATCATGAAGCCGGCGTTGCAGACCAGCGCGTCCAGCCGTTGCTCGACCGCCTCGACGGAGCGCGCCAACGCGCCGACGGCCGCTTCGTCGCCGACGTCGCAGGCCACTGACCGAAGGGCGGCCGACGGGCCGGCTTGTGAACCCGAATCATCGACAGGATCACGATCAGCCGCGACCACGCGCCAGCCATCGCGCGCCAGCCGCGCGGCGATGCCGGCGCCGATCCCCTTGGCGGCGCCGGTGACGAGAGCGACTTTCCGCTGGTCCATGCCTAGGCTCCGATCAGACGGTCCGGTTGAAGCCGGCTGGCGCGCCGGTCCTTATCCCTTCGCCGCATCCAGCGCCTGCGAAAGATCGCCCAGGATGTCGTCGATATGCTCCAGCCCGATTGAGAGCCGGATATAGCCGGGCGTGACGCCGCTCGCCGCCTGTTCGGACTCCGTGAGCTGCGAATGCGTGGTGCTGGCGGGATGGATCGCCAGGCTGCGCGCGTCGCCGATGTTCGCGACATGGTAGAACAGCTTCAGCGCGTCGATGAACTTCCGTCCCGCATCGGCCCCGCCCGCCAGTTCGAACCCGAGCAGGCCGCCTTGCCCACGCGGCAGGTACTTCGCCGTGCGCTGGGCGGCTATGCCCTTGTGATGCGCCGGATGGATGACGCGGCTGACCTCGCGGCGCTCCGCCAGGAAGTTGGCCACCGCCAGCCCGTTGCGGCTGTGCTCGCGCATGCGCAGCGGCAGCGTCTCGACGCCTTGCAGGAACAGGAACGCGTTGAACGGCGCCATCGCCGCCCCGAGGTCGCGCAGCAGGGTCACCCGCATCTTCAGGATAAAGGCGATGGGGCCGAGCGGCTTGACGGCCTGGGACCAGACCGCGCCGTGGTAGGACGGGTCGGGCGTGTTCATCGCAGGCTGGCGGGCCGGGTTGGCTTCCCAATCGAAGTTGCCGCCGTCGATGACAATGCCGCCGATCGAGGTGCCGTGGCCGCCGATGTATTTCGTCGTCGAGTACATGACCACGGCCGCGCCGTGATCGAACGGCCGCACCAGCAGCGGCGCGGCGGTGTTGTCCATGATCAACGGAACGTGGAAGGACCGCCCGATGGCGGCGACCTCGGCGATCGGGAACACCTCCAGCTTCGGGTTTGGCAGCGTTTCGGCGTAGTAGGCGCGGGTGCGGCTGTCGGTGGCGCGCGCGAAGGCCTCGGGGTCGTCCGGATCGACGAAGCGGGCTTCGATGCCCTGGTCCTTCAGCGTGTTGGCGAACAGGTTCCAGGTGCCGCCGTACAGGTTGGTCGAGCTGACGATGTTGTCGCCGTTCCTCGCCAGGTTCTGCACCGACAGCGCCGTCGCGGACTGGCCGGACGCGACCGTCAGCGCCGCCACCCCGCCCTCGATCGCCGCCAGCCGCTGCTCCAGCACGTCGTTCGTCGGGTTCATGATGCGGGTGTAGATGTTCCCGAGTTCCTTCAGCCCGAACAGGTTGGCGGCGTGCTCGGCGCTGTCGAACTGGAAGGACGTGGTCTGGTAGATCGGCACGGCAACGGAATGGGTGGCGCTGTCGCGGCGCCATCCGGCGTGCAGGGCGAGGGTCTCGGGGTGTTTGCTGGTCATCGACGAAATCTCCCAGGTATGGATTGGCGCGGACTATAGCGGTCAGCCGCCGCGGGGATAAGGGAAACGCTTTCCGCGAAAACAACGGAACCGGGCCAGCCAGAGGCGGGCGATCAGGGGAGGTTGCTGAGCCTTTCTTCGTACTTACGCAATATGATCCTGCCCTGCCGCAGGCGTTCGGCCATCACGTCGGCAGGGATCGCCCTGGCGTACAACAGTTGGCGGTCCAGGAAAAACGTCGGCACGCTTCTCATGCCCTGCTCGCGCGCCGACTGATCCGCGGCGCGCGCCTCGGCCTCGGCAAGGTCGGTCGCGAGAAAGGCCTTCGTTCCGTTGCGGGACAACCCGACCGCCGCCGCGCACTCCGCCAGGACCGCATGGTCGCCGATGTCGCGCCCCTCGACGTGGTGCGCCCTGAACAGGGTTTCCACCATGGCATCCTGCGCGTCCTTCAGGCCTGCCAACCAAATGAGCCGGTGCGCGGCGAGAGTGTTTGGCGTTCGGGCAACAAGGTCTGTCCGCAACGCCAGGCCTGCTTCGGCCGCGGCCTCCGTGGCTTGGCTGTCCTCCTTGTCGGCATCCTCGGCGGAACCGAATTTCCAGATGCGGTACTCGGCGTGTTCGCGCCCCTCCTTGGGCATGCCCGGGTTGATCTGGAACGGGTTCCAGTGAACCGAGAAGAACAGCCCCTCGGCTGCCAGCAGGCCCAGCGCGCGCTCCAGGTGGCGTTTGCCGATAAAGCACCAGGGGGAGATCAGATCGGAGACGACATCAATCCGGGCGCCGACATCGGCTGGCTTGGCCGCGACCTTGGGCGGACCGATACCGGCCGCATCTGTGACGGCATCGTCATTGCCCACGGCTACTGGTCCTTTGGCGCATCATGGCTTGGGCTGATACCGGTTTCGGCCTGATGTCAAGGCAAACGGCGACATGCGCTCCCTTGCGGCCGGAGACCAGCTTGGCAGGCCGCTTCGTCTTGGCCGGGTGGCCTTGTTTTTCGCTCAACTAGGTCTAAACCTTGGCCTGCACCTGCACTGGTTCAGCAGAAGGAGCCTCCTGATGGCCTACCCGCCCAAGACAATGGCTGATTTCACCGATTTCGGCAAACTGTTCGCCGACATGAAACTCCCCGCCCTGCCGGACATGGAGAATTTCGTTACGGCCAGCCGCCGAAACATGGAGACGCTGACGGCCGCGAACCGGGTGGCGTTGGAGGGCGCCCAGACGGTGGCCCGCCGCCACATGGAAATCATGCAGCAGAACATGTCTGAATTGACCGAGGCGATACGCGCCATGTCCACGATGGAGGCGCCCCAGGCCAAGGCGGCCAAGCAAGCCGAGTTACTGAAAACGGCGTACGAACGCGCGGTCGCGAACATGAAGGAACTGGGCGACCTCATACAGCAATCCAACGCCGAGGCGGTGAAGCTGTTGAACAGCCGGTTCACCGAGGCAATGGACGAAATCAAGCTTCTGGCGGACAAGTCGCAGGCATGAGCCACGGGCATCGCGGGGCAGGAACGAGGGCGCGGCCCCTGGTTGCGGGCGACGAAGCCTTGCACGTCGTTGCCGCATGACGCAGGAAATGACGTGATGCCTGCATGCCTGCGCTTGTGTGGTTGAGCAGCCCGCGCGTCCAATGATGTCGGTGCGCGGACGCTAAGTTCTATTTGCATAAGAAACAAAAGCCCCGTTTATGCGTTTGTTATTTGTTACATCACTCAGCATCAATGGCTAAGCGCCATTTTGGCGGCTTTCGAACGGATGCATTCAATTCGACAGGCATTGCCTCAGTTTGAGATTTGCCACGCGGATCACGCCGTTCCACCTTGTCAGCAGCTTTTAAATCACAATCGCGTGTATTCATGTACACTTATTTGAGAGATGTGTTAGCGCTTCGCCCGGTTTGAATGGCCGTTGGCACCGGGAACATATCCATGAAGTGGCTGACCCTCTGGTCGCCTCTCCGACACCCCGAATCAGTCAGCGTCGCCCTTCGGGTTGTCGCCGTCGCCATCCTGATGCTGGTCGCGGCCGCATGCTTCTGCCAAATCCGCAAAAGCCGCCAGGACATAATTTCCGAAACGCACCGGCAGATGATGCGGCTTGACATGGTCTTCGCCGAGCAGACCGGCCGGGCAATGGAAGCGGCTGATCTGCTGGTTGATGCCGCGCTGGAAGCGGCGCAGTCGCGCTCGCTGAGACCTGGGGAACTGGACGGCGCCGCCGGGATGTTGCGCCGCCGGATCAGAACGGTGCGGCAACTGGCCGCGGTCGCCGTGGTCGATGCGGCCGGGCACGTGCTGGTTTCAACCGAAACCGACCGCTTTTTCGTCCCCGAGGCCAGCGTCAAGGCCTTGCTGGCGCGCTATCGTGACAATCCCCGGATTGGCCTGCTGATCAGTCCGCCCTTTCGCCTGGCCGAAGGCGAATGGAACGCATTGCTTGCCCGCCCCATGCTGGACTCCTCCGGCACCCTGGCAGGACTGGCGCTCGGCTCCATCAGCCTGAGCTACTTCGAGGAGTTCTATCGCTCCGTCGAACTGAGCGAGAACGGCGCGATCAGCCTGCATCTGCGCGATGGCACGGTGCTGGCGCGTTTTCCCCATGTCGACAGGATCATTGGCGGCAGCTTCGCCGATCTGCCGCCCTTCAAGCAGGTGTTGGCGAAGGCGATGTCCGGCACCCTGCTGATGGACAGCCCGATCGACAACACGACCCGCGTCATGGCCGTTCGCGCATTACGGGCGTTTCCCCTCGCCATCATGGTGTCGGTCGAGCAAAACGGCGTTCTGGCCGACTGGCGGCATCAGGCCCTTGTCCTGGTCGTCGGCGCGCTGCTGATGGCGGGCGTCGTCGTGCTGCTGCTGCTGTCACTGGCGCGCCGGTCGCATCAGGTCGAATCCCTGCTGGAAGCGGCACGCTCCGCCAACATTGCCGCGGAAGCGACGAAAGACCGGCTTTTGCGGGAAATCGCCGAACGCGAGCGGGCTGAAGGCGCGCTGCGCCAGGCGCAGAGGATCGAGGCGATTGGCCAGTTGACCGGCGGCGTCGCGCACGACTTCAACAACCTGCTCACCGTGGTGCTGGGCAACGTGGACAGCCTTCAAAGGCACCAATTCGCCAGCGACCGGGCCGTGGCGGGACGGCTCAAGGCGATACGCTCCGCAACCGAGCGGGGCGCGACGTTGACCAGCCACCTGCTGGCTTTCGCCAGGCGCCAGCCGTTGCTGCCGAAAGCAGTTGACCTGAACGTGACGGTGAGGGGAATGCGTGCCCTCTTGAACAGCGCGCTTGAAGCGAGGGCAAGCATCCATCTGCGGCTGGCCAACGATCTGTGGATGGCAATGGTGGACCAAAGCCAGATCGAGCTTGTTATCCTGAACCTGGTGCTCAACGCCCGCGACGCCATGACGGAAGGCGGCGTCATCACGGTCGAAACATCCAACCATGGCAGAGCCGAACCGGCCGTCGCGGACGCGCCGCCCGCCGGCGACTATGTGCGTGTGAGCGTGCGTGACAGCGGAACAGGCATGTCGCCCGAAGTCCTGGCGCGTGCCTTCGAACCGTTCTTCACCACCAAGCCGCCTGGCGCCGGATCCGGCCTTGGCTTGTCGCAGGTGTTCGGCACCGCGCGGCAGTCCGGGGGAGAGGTTGTGATTGAATCCGTAGTCGGCCAGGGCACCACGGTGATGGTCGACCTGCCACGGGCCAAGGAGAGCGCGCTTCTTCCGCTGAAGCCGCGGCGGCAGGCGCCTCCGAGAGGTTCGCCCGCCACGATATTGCTTGTCGACGACGACGAAGCGCTGCGTGCCATGATAGGCGTCTTGCTCCGGGAGTTGGGCTACCGCGTGTGCGAGGCCAACAGCGGCGAGGCAGCTTTGCATGTGCTGGGCCAGCGCGCGGGCATCGATATCCTGCTGACCAGCATGGCGACGCTCGGGCTGGCTGAGCCGCAACTCGCGTTCGTGGCGAAGTCTCGGCAACCGGGATTGCTGGTGATTTTCCTGTCGGGCTACACGAACCCGATGGATCACGAAGCGATGGCGGGTCACTATTTCATCCGCAAGCCTTTTGGCGCGGCCGAATTGTGCCAGGTCATCGAGGCGGCCTTGCTGGACCGGCAGGACGCCTGTCAGGAGGATGAGGTCAGCCCGGCGAACTGACGGGGATCTCCGGCGCTTGACCCTGGCAGCGGCCTGCGCAGACTGTGCCGTCAGGTCCAAGGACGCAGCCCATGACGCTAGAGATCCGCATCGACGAGTGCCGCCCGTTTGCTGACGGCCACAGCTTTGGCGACACCGGCCCGTATGAGCGGTTGTGCGGGCGCGTGCAGTTCGCGGTTGATCCGCTGGCGCCGGCTCAGGCGGATGTGGTGGACATCGGCAACGCGCCAAGGGATGCCGCCGGACTGGTGCGGTTCGAAGCCGATTTCATGCTTCTGCGGCCGGTCGAGGGCGGCAACGGCCGGGTGTTCTTCGACTACGGCAACCGGGGCAACAAACGTGCCTTGCAGTTCTTCAACGACGCGCTTCACAGCAACGACCCGCTGACCCGGGAGCATGCCGGCAACGGCTTCCTGATGCGCCGCGGCTACGCCGTCGCCTGGCTGGCGTGGGAAGGCGATATCCTGCCCGGCGACGGCCGCCTTGTGCTGGATGTGCCGGTGGCGACGGATCGCGGCCAGGCCATCACCGGCCGGGTCCGCACCGAGATCATTCCCGATGCCCCTGGGGCCACGACCTTGCCGCTCAGTGGCCGTGTCTCCGCCCATTCCTACCCGATTGCGGAACAGCCGGACGCGGTGCTGACACGTCGGCGCTATCCCTATGATCCGCCCGAAACCATCCCCGCCGCCGAATGGCGTTTCGCCTTGCAGGTCACCGGCGCGGGCGCGGAGGGCGCGGGGGGCACTGAGCAAGCCCTGGTGCCGTCCGACAGTTTCATCCACTACCCGGCCGGCTTCGAACCCGGCTGGATCTACGAGTTGCTGTACACCGCCCGCGACCCAAGGGTGATGGGGCTGGGCCATGTCGCGGTGCGCGATTTCGTCAGCTTCCTGAAGTATGACACGAGTGCGGGCAACCCTTTGGGACGCGTTTCGAAAGCCTATGGCTGGGGCCGCTCCCAGACCGGCCGCTGCCTGCGCGACTTCGTCTACCGGGGCTACAACGCAGACGCCGCTGGCCGGCGGGTGTTCGACGGCGTGATGCCGCATGTCGCCGGCGCCGGCCGCAAGTGGATGAACCATCGTTTCGCCAGCCCCATCGTCTCCGGCGGGCAGCAGTACGAGGATCATTTCAACATCGCCGATTCGTTTCCGTTTTCCTACGCCTGGTCCGCCGATCACCTGACCGGGAAAGAGGATGCGATCCTGAAACGGCCGGAAACCGACCCCTTGGTGTTCCATACGCAGACCGCGACGGAATACTGGGTGCGGCGCGGCTCGCTGGCGCACACCGACACTCAGGGCAACGACCTGCCGCAGCCGCCGACGGTGCGGATCTACTGCTGGTCAAGCTCGCAGCACTCCGCCAATCCCCGCTTGACGGCGCCCGCGCGCGGGATCGGCCAGAACTTCTCCAACACGGTGGCAACGTCGATGCTGTTCCGCGCCATGATGGACGCGATGGATGCCTGGGCAACCGACGGAACGCCGCCACCGGACAGCGCGATGCCGACGCGGGCGGATGGCACGCTGGTCGATCTCGCGACATGGCGCGCGACGTTCCCGGCCATTCCCGGCGTGATGACGCTGGCGGAGCCGAACCCTCTGCCGCTGCTGGACTTCGGACCGGATGCCGAGCAGGGCATCTTGCGGGAACCTCCGGTCATTGTGCATGGCCAGAATGATCCGGCCAATGGCCCAGGCTTGCGCTACACTGTCCTGGTCCCCTCGGTGGACGGGGACGGCAACGACATCCCAGGCGTCCGGGCCCCGATGGTCGCCGCTCCGCTTGGCACCTACACCGGCTGGAACCCGCGCGCGCGAGGCTATGGCCATGGCGTGCAGTGGCGCTTCGAGGGCAGCTACATCCCGTTCCCTGACACCGCGTCCGAGCGCGCGGCGACAGGCGATCCGCGCCGCGCCG
>CAXTXZ010000160.1:0-7959 GCA_964248015.1 uncultured Rhodopila sp.
GAACGGACCTTGACCCAGGGCAAGGGACGTCGCCGCAGCCAAGGTCAAAAGCACGATTCCCGGTCGAAGACGGCGACCGCGCGTTGCCAGGATGGCGATCCGCATCATCGCGCGGGACTGCCGCACTCCGCTGAAACCCGCAGGCAGCATGGCAGGCAGCACCCATCGCGTGACACAGGCCGCGACGACAAGCCCGACGATCGTGAACAACCCAAGCTGCGCGAAGCCTTCAAAGCTGGACAGCAGCATCGCCGAAAAGCCACAAACCGAGGTCAGCACGCCCAGACTGAGCGTCGGCCAGATGCGTTCAATCGTGCGCCGCACCGGGCTGTCGCGGGCGGTCTGGGTGAAAAGATAGATGGCGTAGTCCACGGCCTCGCCGATCAGGGTCGCGCCAAAGCCGAGCGTGATGCCGTGGACGGTCCTGAAAGCGAGGCCGACCGCCGCGATGCCGATCAGCGCGCCGCTGACGACAGGCACGAATGCCAGCGCCAGCACACGGGGCGAACGGTAGGCTGCCAAAAGCGTGGCGGCCACGAGCAGGCTTGCCAGCGTGGAAAGACGTGTTGCATCGGACTTGATGCGGTCCCGTGCCTCGACCGCGAAGACTGGTGGGCCGGTCAGGACCAGCCGAGCCGCCTGATCCCTCGCATCCATCGCGGCCTGGGCGAATGCGGCATGGATCACGGCGAGCGCGCGTTGCGCTCCGTCGATGTCGGAACCAGCGGCGCGCAGCCGGACCAACACCAGGGCACGGGCCGTATCAGGCGAGATCCATACGCCGTCCTGGCGCGCGGGGCCGCTGCCGTCGCCAAGCTGCTGTTCGAGCAAATGCAGCATTTCGCCCGTCGGATCGGCCGCCAAAGTGCGTTGCAGCAGAAACCCGGCTGTTGAGCCGAGTTCGCCGAGGTCTTGCTCAAGCGCCTGTCGCAAACCCGCGCGGGTGAACCGGTTGGCTTTAACCTGGTCGCTCAGAAGATAGCGGTGCGTCCACAGAAACGCGCGATCATGCTCGAAACCGGCCTCGTCGCCGTTTTCGACGCTCTGGAATTCGCTGCTGGCGCGCAGCCGCGCCGTGAAACCCTTGCTCATTGCCGTCAGCCGGTCCGGCGGCACACACTCTATGGCGACAAGCACAAGACGGGAGACGACGCCGTCGCGTAGCTGATCGAGCAGCACATGCTGCGCCGGCGACGCCGTGCGGGGCAGGAAAGCCGCCATGTCGGTATCGACGCGAAGCTGCGAGACAAAGGCGGCAGCCGCGCCCATGACGGCAATCCAGAGCAGGATTGCCACCCGGCCCGAGATCACTGCGCCGGCTCCTGGATCGTCATCTCGGAATGGTCGCCGTCTCCGTCCTGGGCGTCGATCGCCGTGATCCGGCCGGCATGGCCGGTGATCCGCATCCACCGCAGGAACCCGCGCTGCGCGGTGTCGCGAGGCTGCAGCACAAGCTGCCAGCCGCTGACCCTGCCGGCCAGAGAGACATCGAAGATCCGGCGCAGGGCGTCGGCATCGCCGGACAGGGTCGCGCGGATGCTTTCGACGAGCACGCCGATTTCAGGATGCTCGTTCAGCATCAGGACAACGGGCGCCGCGCCCCGGCCGCGATCGATCGTCAGTTGGTTGCCCTTGATGGCAAGCCGTTCCGCCGTGCCGCTGGCTTGCGGGTCCGCCGCCTTTTCCAGCCGGTCGGGTGCGTCGAAACGCAACGTGCCGCGCGTTTCGAGAGGGGTGCGCAAGGCGTGGAGCGTGCGACGCTCCACGTAGCGAGCCTCAACATGACGAACGGCGCGAAGTGCTGCCATGATCTGGTCCAAGGATGCGCCCGCGCTGTCATCCGGTTGGGCGGCGTGAGCCTGCAACGCGGCGCAGATCGCGACAACGCTGCACCAGGCACGGGCCTTCATGCGCGAGTGGCCGGCCTTGAAACTGATGCGAATGCCTGCGTCATGCCTGGCACCCGCGGGCCGGACATTGGCATTGGTTCCGAAACACGGCCACTTCAGGCCCAGAAGTCATAGAAATTGAACCAGTTGAAGGGAGCCACCCGAGCAAAATGCTCAAGCCTCGCGACGTAGCGGGCGATCAAATGGGATGTCTCTTCCGGGCCTGGTTTGGCTGACCCAGCGGGAGCGAGCTGTTCGAAGTGAATGTCATAGCGGTTTCCGCCGCGAAAAAGCCCGACCATCAGGACGATGGGTGGACGCAGCAGGGCCCCGAGCCTTGCGGGGCCGGTCGGAAAGGCGGCAGGCGCTCCCAGGAAATCGATGTCGATCGTTGTGTCGCCCGGCAGGGTCCGGTCCGCGAGCATGCCGACGAATCCGCCTTGCTCAAGGCAATCCCTGATCTCGATCATCGCGCCGAGCCTGCCCAGGCCTATGATGGCAGGCGCCAGATGGGGATTGATGGCGTTCAGCGCCGCGCCGATCTTGCGGCCGGTTGCCTCATACATGGCAAGGCTGACGCGCAGGTCGGGTTGCGTCCGCCCGACCAGGCGCAAGACCTCGAAGCTGCCGTGGTGCGCGCCGAACAGAAGGCATCCGCCGCCCTGCGCGAGAATGTCCGTGACGATCGCCTCGCCGTGGATCGTGATCTCGAAACGGTAGGCCTCGTCGTTGAGAAGGTAGACGCGATCCAGCACGGTCGTGGCGAAGGTGAAGAAGTGCCGCAACACGTCGCTGATGCCTGGGGACCGCCCGAGCGCGCGGGCAAGGTAGGCGTTCGAGGCGGCGCGCGCGTCCGGGCGGCAGGCCGCGAAGATAAGGCAGACTGGCGCGAGCAGCATGCGGCTCATGCGCCGGCCCAACCGGCGCGCGAGCCATACGGCAAAACGTATCGTCGCAACGGACCCGACCTCGTCATGGGCGGTCCAGTCGAGCGCGACGGGCCGCTTGTTCAGCGCGACGGAGATGACGACCTCAGCATGCCGGACAGGACAATCTGGTCAGTTCCGGCAAGACGGCCTTTGAAGCGGGTCTTGTCGCCTTCGCTTGCATGAGTAATGGACACGCTGTCGCCGGGCCGGACAGGATGGTGGAACTTGGCGGCCTCGATCTCGCCGGACCAGCCATCCGGATGCAGGGCGGCCACCAGGGCATCGAGCAGCACGGCGCCCGGGACGATCGGGTTGCCAGGGAAATGGCCGGGCGCGGCCGGGTGATCCGCCGGGAAGCTCAGGATAACTGGCGGCGGGTCCGGCGAGGGCGCCGGCAGAAGTTTTATCAGGTCAATGAGCTCGGATCGCGGGAGCTTGCCCAAGGCATTGCGTGGCAGCGCATCGACAACGTGCAGCGGCCTCGGCAGGAAGGCAGGGTCGATCCGCTTCCGGAGTGCAGCGAGGATTGTCGCGGCGTCAAGGCCCGGCGCGACCACAACAGCGGCAAGGCGCATGGGCACGCCTGCGTCGCACCTGTCAGGCAGCAGGAAGATGCCGTCCCGCACGCCGGCCATGGCGGTCAGCTCACTTGTCAGGTAGGCGAGCGAGCTGCGCTTGCCGGCGATGTTGACCATGTCGGCCGTGCGGCCTTTCAGGACAAAGTTCGTATCGTCGATCAGCTCGAATGAGTCGGACAGCAGGACGTCGTCTTCGTTGGGACCGGAAGCCCAAATGCCGCTGGTTGGATCATGGCGGAGACGAAAGCCCTCCAAGCAGCGCCAAACCGGCCCGTCAACGGTGCGGCGGGTGGCAAGCTGCCCGGCTTCCGAGCAGCCAAAAATCTCGAACACCGGGGCGTTGAAGGTGGCTTCGGCACGCGCGGCGAGTTCCCCCGACAGCGGGGCGGTGGCGGAGAGCACGAAGCCGGCGCGAACCGGTGCGCCGAAACCTGGGCCAGGAGGGGCGGCGGTCGCATCTTCCACCAGTGCCCGCAGGTGCACAGGCGTCGTGACCAGGATGCCGGGCGGGTCGCCCGCCAGCGCGGCGGCGACATCGGCTGGGAAGAACGGGCGGTTCGCGGTCAGCGGCAACCCATGCTGCAACGGCAGCATGATCGCGGATTCCAGCCCGTAGCTGTGCGCGTGCGGCACGGTCGCGACAAGCGCGGCGCCCGGGAAACGACCAATGCCGAGCGCGGCGCCGGTGGCAAGGGCGCTGGCGACAAGACGTCCCCAGCGGCGTGGGCTTGGGTTGGGACGGCCGGTTGAACCGGAGGTAAACAGCACGGCGGCGATCTGGTCCAACGGGAAGGCGGGAACCCGGCTGGCTCCGTCCGTGGCGAGATGCGCCGGATAGGTGAACCGCGACGCCGGAAGATCGTCCGCCTCTTCAATGTCAGTCAGCACATAAAGCGCCGGGTAATCCGCTCGCAGGGCCGCTACGGCCGCGGCATGACGGTTGCTTGGCAGCAGCGTCACTTGTCCGCGCAGCATGGCGGCGGCCCATGCGACGGTGAAACGATAGCGATCAACACAAAAATTCACCACATAGCCGCGATCCGGCAACCGCTCGGCCAGATCCTGGATCTCAGCCAGGAAAACAGCCTGCGAGATGAGCCTGTCGTCCTGCCTGGCGACCACGTCACGCGCCTGACGCAGAAAGGGCGCGTCGCTCATGGCCGGCCGGCCGGCATGAAGCGGCTGCGCCGCAGGGCTGAGAGGGTATCAACAAGGCTGGTGTATTTTTCATGCCGGAACAAGATCATGCGGCAGCCAAACTCCGCGAGGCCCATGGCAATGACCAGCGGCAGATTCAACAGGGTTACGAAGGTGGACCATGCGGCGACGGGCGCCGCAAAGAGCAGCGCGGCGGACAAGGCAAGCTGAACGGCGAAAAAGACGCACCAGGCAATGGTAACCTGACGCGTGTAGCGCAAGACCTTATCAGGGGTTGTGTGTCTTATGCGACGCGCGATCCGCGTGACGACCGGCTCGTGACCCGAACGCAGGGACGCGCCAAACCAAGCCAACAAGATGGCATAGGCAACGGCATGGCATCCACCGGTCACCGCAAGGCCGATAGCGCGGGCTGGCATCCCGGAAAAGGCGGTTACCCCCGCGGCAAGCGCAAGCGTGGCCGCGAGGGCGATGGCACGGTGACAGGACGACCATCTGCCACTCAGCAGCCAAGCGGCAAGGCTTGCTTGCGCCACCGCGACGGCACCGACAAGCCATGGCGCGGCATGCCGATCCGCCATGGCATGGACCAGGAAGATCGCGAGCAGGATGAAGCATGCGCCGCCCGCGATGCGGAGGCTGCCAGCCGGCATCCGTCAAACCCGGTGCTGCTGGATGTAGTGATTCAAGCCGGCGAGCGAGCGAAAGATCTGATTGTTGCTGGCGTCGTCGGCTCGCAGCTTGACGTTATACTTCTGCGAAACAGCAAGGGCGATCTCCAGCATGTCGATGGAGTCCAGGCCCAGGCCTTCGCCAAAAAGCGGAGCGTTGACGTCGATCGTGGCCGCGGCGATATCCAGGTTCAAGGTATCGACAATCAGTTGCGCGAGCACTCGTTCCTGGGCCTCAGGCGTTAATGTCGTGGGCTCGGTCATATCTTCATCACGGAGGTTTGGTCGATGCTGACTCTTTAACGTTTACCAGAGTTCTTATGGGCTGAAACTGTTTTTATCTGCCACTGGCTTCCGCGCGTCCCGCGTCAGGCTTGATCGTGCCGAGCTACCGTGCGTTCCGGAGGAAAACAAGAGGTGTCCGCTGTTGGATGAGGTTGCCGGTCGCCGTCAGGCCGATCCTGTTCGCTTCGTCGGCAACGGCGCTGGCAACAAATCGGCCCATGGGCGCCATCTGGACGTCTCGGCCACGCATGTTGTCATCATGCCAAGTTTCAACAGCGGCCCGTTACTGGCCAAGACCGTTACGGCGGCGCGCGCTTCCTGGGCGCCGGTCTGGGTCGTGATTGACGGCAGCAACGACGGATCCATGGCCGCTGTGGAGGCAATGGCCGGAACTGATCCTGCGCTGCGCGTGCTGCGATTGCCCAGCAACCGTGGCAAGGGCGCCGCAGTCCGGCACGGATTGACGGCGGCGCACGCAAGCGGCTTCACCCATGCCCTGATCATGGATGCGGACGGCCAGCATCCGGCGGATCGCATTGCCGCCTTCATGGACGTCTCCATTGCGATGCCCGACGCACTTATCATGGGCCGTCCCGTGTTTGGCGCCGATGCGCCGAGGCTGCGCGTCCTGGGACGGCGCGTTTGCAACATCCTCGCGGCGGTTGAAACCCTGCGTCCCGTGGGCGATACGCTTTTTGGCTTCCGTGTTTATCCGGTGGCAGCGTTGCTGGCGGTGATGCAGGAAAGCCGTGGCATGCGGCGGTTTGACTTCGATCCCGAAGCGGTGGTGCGACTGGCCTGGAAAGGCACCAAGCTGATTCACTTGCCTGCTCCCGTGCGTTACCTTTGTCACGCGGAGGGTGGCGTCTCGCATTTCAACTACGTGCGTGACAACCTGCTTTTGCTTGGCATGCACCTGCGGTTGAGCCTTGGGGCCGTGTCGCGCATGGCCTCCGTCGCACGTGGTTTGTGCGCGCGCGTGTCAGGCCCCAGGACATAGCGGATAACTGGAACATTGCTTTCGGAACACGCAGGCAGGTTCAGGCAGCCTGCTTCCGGGCCGTTCGCCCTTGCCCGGCCTGCAGCACCGCATCCACCAGGATATCGATGTCGGCCTGCGTGGTCCGGTGATTGACGATCGCCGCCCGGATCACTAATGCGCCGTTCACGACCGTGGTGGAGGGCGCGGCAATGCCCGCCTCCTGCAGGTCAGCAACGATGTCGGCGTTCAACCGGTCCAGGTCGCCATGTGACGCGACGAAACGGAAGCAGACGATGTTCAGCGCCACCGGGGCCAGACGCTCCAGCGCCGGTTCGCGGTCCACTCGTGCCGCCAGCGCCGCCGCCAGATCGCATGTGCGCTGCACCACCGCGCCGATCCGATCCGCGCCGTACACCGCCAGCGTCATCCACACCTTGAGCGCGCGGAAACCGCGCGACAGGTCTGGCCCCAGGTCGCATGGCCAGATGCCGCCACCGGCCAATCCGCGTTCTTCTCGCCGCAGGTACGCCGCATCCGCCCCAAAGGTGGCGAGCTGGCGCGATCCGTCACGCACCACAATGCAGCCGGCGTCATAGGGCACCTGCGCCCATTTGTGGAAATCGAACGCGACCGAATCCGCGCGTTCGATGCCCGCCAGGAGTGGCCGCAGCTTCGGCGCCAGCATCGCGGTCGCGCCGAACGCGCCATCGACATGGAACCACAACCCCTGCCCTGCCGCGAAGCTCGCGAGCCCGGCCAGATCGTCGATCGCGCCTGTGTCCACCGTTCCCGCTGTCCCGACCAGCAGGAATGGCCGCGCGCCCGTGTCGCGATCCTGCGCCACCTGATCGGCAAGCAGATCAAGCCGCATCGCGCCACGCGCGTCACATGGGATCATCCGCAGCGCGTCGCGGCCAAGCCCGGCTATCTCCATGGCCCGAGGCAGGCAGCCATGCGCGGCGGCGGACGTGTAGGCGACCAGGCGCGTGTCGCCCAAGCCCGAGCAGCGCACCGTTGGCCCAAGCGCGGCCGTTCGCGCGATCAGCAGGCCGATCAGGTTGGCGATGGATGTTCCGGTCACCAGCAGGCCCGAGGCATCGGCCGGAAAACCCAGCATCTCGGCGGCCCAGGCGATCACCTGGCGCTCGACCTCTATGGGCGCGTGGTCCCGGCCGCCCAGGTTGGCGTTGAGCGCGCCGGAAAGCATCTCGGCCAGCATGCCAACAGGGTTGCCGCCGCCATGCACCCAGCCCATGAACCTGGGATGCAGGTTGCCGGTCGAATAGGGTTGCACCAGGCGCTGGAAGTCAACGTAGACGGCCTCGGCCGGCTGCGGGTCGCGTGGCAGGTCCCGCCGCAGTTCCTGGCGCAGGTCCACCGGCATGGGTTGCCAGACCGGCGCGTCACGCAATCCCTCAAGGTGATCAAACATGTCGTCAAGCATGCGGCGCCCAAGCGCGCGCAGGC
>CAXTXZ010000161.1:0-7909 GCA_964248015.1 uncultured Rhodopila sp.
GCTTCCTCGTCGGTTTCGGCGCACATGAAGTAGCTGACCATGGCGATGTTGCAGTTCGCCTGGTAGTCGGTCAGCTTCCGCTGCCGCAGCACGAAGGAGTTGTAGTAGGCATGCACCCAGGCATGCGCCATCTCGGCTGACAGGAACTGGAAGCCCAGCGCGCCGATGCCGCAGCGCCCGGCCATTTCGATGGTTTCCAGTTGCGAGCAGGCGACCCATAGCGGCGGGTGCGGCTTCTGGATCGGCTTGGGCAGCACGTTGCGCAGCGGCTGCTTGAAATAGGGGCCGTCGTACTCCCAGCCGCCGTCCCTGAACATCGGCAGCACGCAGCGGACTCCGTCCTCCCAAACCGCCTGCTTGTCCTCCATCTGGCGGCCAAAAGGGCCTAGTTCGGTGATGCTGGCGCCCTCGCCCATGCCGAACTCGACGCGGCCGTTGCTGACGAGGTCGAGGCAGGCCACTTTTTCAGCGACGCGCGCCGGATGATTGGTGGTCAACTGGATGATGCCGTGGCCAAGGCGTATCTGTTTGGTGCGCTGGCTGGCGGCGGCGAGGAAGACCTCGGGCTGGGGGGAATGGGAGTACTCTTCAAGGAAGTGATGCTCGACTTCCCAGGCATAGTGATAGCCCAGCTTGTCGGCCAGTTCGACCTGCGAGAGCGCGTTCTGGTACAGCTTGTGCTCGGTGTCCGCTTCCCAGGGGCGGGGACATTGCAGTTCGTAGAATATGCCAAATTTCATGGATTTTCCCTCGGCCTTGGTTTCGCGGATTGGCGGCAGTTTAAGGCGGGAAAGTCGATCTTGTCGAGGCTGACGCTGTTGGCCGCGGTTCCGGCGGAAGAAAGCGTTTCGCGAAATTAGTTCTGGCTACAACTATTTTGCGTGGATGCTGGCCAGATGCGACGTGGCGCGGTCGTCGAGGCTTACTGCTTGTTCATCGTGGGCCTTGTCCAAAAGGGCCTGAGCCTCGGGGTAGCGGGTCAGGCCAGGAATCTGGGCGGACAGGCTGACCTCCCGCCATTTTGGATGACGGCCGAGCTGGCGGAGGCGGTCGAAGTTGCCGAATAATGCTTTAACAAAACGATTGACCCTGTCGGCCCGTGCGCTTCCCGCAGGCATCGCCAAGGTGACGAGCACTGCGCCTGCCGCGACGGTATCGACCGGCTTGCCCAGCGGCACGAGGTTCGGATAGCGCTGGTGATCGAGTTTTGTCGGCAGGTAATGATCCAGAAGTGCCGCGTTCAGCGGCACCGGCAGGAAGTGCAGGCCGCTGTCGGCGCCGAGCGTTTGCAGCAGCGGCACCGGCTCGCCGCCGACGATGACCAGCGCCGCGATTTGGCCGAGACGCAAGCGATCGAGCGCTGTCGTATCGTTATCGTATTGATAGCTTGGGTTGACGCGCAGAAGGGTGAACAGGGTATTCGCTGTCGATGCCCCATCGCTTCCCAGCGAGCCGATAGCGACGGGTTTGTCATTCAAATCGGCTAACTTAGCAATGTCATTGCGGGCCAGGACATGTACTTCTTCCTGGAAAAGATTGGCGATGTAGCGCACCGCGCTGGTTTTGGGGATGGTGTGATCCCGTAGGGCCTGCATGAGTGGATTGCCATAGACAATCGCAACGTCGATGCCTTTCAAGACAAACAGATCGGCTAGGTTTTGTGTCGATCCGCTGCCTTGGATGGGCAGCACACGCAGCCGGTCGTTGTTGAGCACTTGCGCAAGGTCCGCCGCGATGCAAGCGTCGGTACTGCCGGCCTCTCCCGCGATGAGGCCAACCGTTGCTGTTCTTGGCTGGTTGACTCGAGCTGCGTGGCTCCCTGCCGAGGCGTGGCCGAATAGGATCGCGGCGCTGGCCGTCCAAAGGATCAAACTGCGGAAAACCGGCATTCATTCATCCTTGGAGTGAGCCGTCTGGCGACTGTTTCAGCTTTCGAGTCGGTCATTAAGTTATACCATGGAACGGTGCCGCAGATGCTGATTGACCAATGCCGTGGTGTTTTAGGATTAGCTGACAGGTCCTATAAGACTACGGCCGGCTGCGGCCGTTCAGAAAAAGGAGGGATGCATGACCGACGCGCTGCGCGCGGCCTTGTTCCGCGAAGACGCGGTCGCCGAGGACACCAAGACTGTCAATGACGCACTGGTGGCGATGATGACCGGGCTGCCGGACTGGTGGAACATCGGTCCCGAGGTCACGCGGGAAGCCCGCCGGCAGGGGCGTGGCCCGTTCCCGCCTCCGGTGAAGTCGCCGCGCGCGCGGACCCTTGCCATTGCCGGGCGGGATGGCAACGAAATCCCGTTGCGAGTCATTGCTCCGGAGGGCGCGCGCGGGGTCTACCTGCACATTCACGGCGGCGGCTGGGTGCTGGGATCGGCGGAGCAGCAGGACCCGATGCTGGAGCGTATCGCCGACAACACCGGCCTCGCGGTTGTCAGCGTCGAGTACCGGCTGGCGCCGGAGCACCCGTATCCCGCCGGGCCGGATGACTGCGAGTTCGCCGCCGCGTGGCTGGCGAGGAACGCCAAGGCTGAGTTCGGCTCGGACGTGCTGACGATTGGCGGCGAATCGGCGGGCGGGCACCTGGCGGCGGTGACGGTGCTGCGGATGCGCGACCGGTATGGCTTCACCGGGTTCCGTGGCGCGAATTTCGTCTATGGCGCGTTTGACCTCAGCATGACGCCGAGCCAGAGGGCTTTCGGCAACCGGCGGCTGGTGCTGCGGACGATAGACATGCAGCAGTTCTACAATGCCTTCCTGCCCACAGTGACGGATCGCCGGGTGCCGGACATCTCGCCGTTGTATGCCAGGCTGGACGGGTTGTGCCCGGCGTTGTTCAGCGTCGGCACGCAGGACGCGCTGCTCGACGACACGCTGTTCATGCACGCGCGCTGGATCGCGGCCGGCAATGAGGCCGAGCTGGCCATCTACCCCGGCGGCGCGCACGGGTTCACGCTGTTCCCGAACAGGCTGGCGAATGAGGCAGCCGCGCGGTCGGAGGCCTTCCTGCGGTCGGTCATCGAATAGGCATTGCCAGACCGATATCGCCTTGGCTGTGCCGGGCGATAGCGGCCTGGCTTTGTTTGAGCCAGCGGTTCACGCCCTGGTTTTTCCAGTCAGGACGATCGCGGCCTACTTCTCCTGCTCGCGCAGCCTGGCGACGCCGGTTTGCAGGAACACCGCGTAACCATAGACCGTTTCGTCGGGCTGGTTCCAGCAGACATAGCCCCGGCAGTCATGCGGCCGGGCCTCGTAGACGGTGCAGAGGTGGTCCTCGCCCAGGAACTGGCAGGTCTTGTAGCCCTCCTTGATCCGCTTTTCTCCCTGGCGGGTGACTTCCTTGACGTGGCGTTTCTCGAAGTCGGCGACCGTGATGTTCAGGTGTTTCGCCAGGCGGCGTATGTCGTCGCGGCTGACCCGCACGTAGCCCGCCATCCGGCAGCACAGCGCGGGGCACTTCAGGCAATCCAGGCGCTCGTGAGACATCGGGTCAGGATGTGGCTGTGTTCAGGGACGGGGCGAGGCTGCCTTTGTTTCAGGGGGAGGCTGAAAAGCTTATCGCGGAAGGGCTGCCCACGCTGATCGTCACGCCGGTCGTGATCAGGCTGCCGCTGGACTGGTCGATATGGAACACGGTGATCGAGTCGCTTCCCTGGTTGGCCGCGTAGAGATGGCGGAAATCCGGGCCGAGGGCAAAGAACCTTGGCTGCGCGCCGCCGGTCGGGAAGTGGCCGGCGTAGGTGAGCAGGCCGCTGTCCTGCCCGACCGCGAACTGCACGATGCTGTCCTGCCCGCGGTTCGAGACATACAGATGGCGGCCATCGGGCGAGATGGCGATCTCGGCCGTGGTGTTCGGGCCGGCGTGCTTGTTGACCAGGGTCGTGATCACTTGGCGCATGACGGCCTGCCCCGGCTTCCAGTCGAACACCGTCACCGTTGAGTCGAGTTCGTTGTTGACATAGAGCACGGGGAGAAACGGGTGGAACGTCGCGTGCCGGGGCGCGGCGCCCGGTGACGCCTCGGCATGGCCCTGCGTCGTGGGGGCCAGTTGGCCATTCTCGAAGCGGAACAGGAAGGTGCGGTCGAAGCCTTTGTCCGGGACGATGACGTAGTGCCCGCTCGGGTCGAAGATGACGGCGTGAGGATGCGACGACGCCTGTTCCTTCGCATTGGGGCCGGGCGTGCCGGGCAGCTCCACAAGCTGCGCGACCGGCTGAAGGCGCCCGTCGGCGTCGAGCGGGATCACCGCCACCGCGCCCGTGCCGTAGTTCGCCACCACGAGGAACCGCTCCGTCGGGTCCAGCGCGGAGTCAACCGGGTTGCTGCCCTGGCAGTCTATCTGGTTGAGCAAGGTCAACAGCCCGCTCTGTCTGTCGATGGAGAACGCGCTGACCAGGTTCCGCCCGCCATGCACGCTGTACAGCCGCGCGCCGTCGCGGGTCAGGGTGAACAGCGACGGGTTCTCCAGGCCGCCCACGGTCTGCAAATGCGTCCAGGCGCCGCTGACCGGGTCCACCTGGAAGACGTTGATGCCGTTGCCGCGCCCGTTCCGGTCAGGCGTGGTGTAGCCACCGACATAAGCGAACATTTCAGCCTCTCCTGCCGCGGTGCGCGCCGGCCTGGTCCAGGATGATCCGCGTCATTGCCGGATCGTCCGTGACCGAGCCAGGGAAATGGATGGGATAGCCATTGCCGCCGCGCGCGGACCGTTCCGCCGCGACGGCCTCGGGCACGTCGTCGCGGACATGCATTCCCTCGCCGGCGAAAAAGCCGATGACGATGACGGGATGCGCGCGCAGGGCCTGCAAGGCGTCGGCGATGAACGGGGCTTCCTCCAGGCAAGCGGCCTCGCATCGCGCGAACGCCGCCGCCGAGGCGACCTTCGCGGCGTGACGATGCAGCGCAAGCGCTCGGCCGGGCGCGCTGGCGGAGCCATGGCCGACCAGCAGGATGGCGGCCTCATGCGCCGGAATGGCGTGGGCGCGGCACGCGCGGTGCGCCTGGGCCTGGATGATGTCGGCGATGCCGGCATGGAGGCCGATGGCTGGGCACAACCGGGTGCGCTGGTCCGCATCGAGCAGGCGGGGAATGGCGACATGAGTGAAGTAGCCTTCCTCCATGAAGAAGGGAACGACATGGATCGGCGCATCGCCTAGCCGGCTGAGGGCATGGGCGGCGGAGGGCGCGCCGTTGAGCAGGCCGACCTCGACCTGACGGAAGCAGGCGGCGTCCCGCAATGTGGCGGCATGGTTTTGCAGAACGCGCGCCGCATCCGGGTATCGGGCTGAGCCGTGGGCGATGAGAAGCAGGATATCGTTCGCGAACACCCGTGACACCTTTGCCGTTGCGCCTAGATACGCTGACAGAGGCCGGTTTGCCCCCCGTGGCGATCTGGCGCACATAAGGCCCCACTGAGGCAAACGGCAAGGAGCAGGCAATGTCGGAGGCGCGGCCCGAGCGGGAAGCGATGGAGTTTGACGTGGTGATCGTGGGCGGCGGGCCGGCGGGCCTGTCGGCGGCGATCCGGCTGAAGCAGCTTTCGCCCGACATGGCGGTCTGCCTTGTGGAGAAAGGCGGCGAGGTTGGCGCGCATATCCTGTCCGGCGCGGTGATCGAGCCTCGGGCGCTGAACGAGCTGATCCCTGACTGGAAGGACAAGGGCGCGCCGCTGGACACGCCGGCCGGTGAGGATCGCTTCCTGTTCCTGACGGAGACGCGTTCGTTCAAGCTGCCGACGCCGCCGCAGATGCACAACCAGGGCAACTACATCGTCTCGCTTGGCAATGTGGTGCGCTGGCTGGGCCAGCAAGCCGAGGCGCTGGGCGTCGAGATCTACCCCGGCTTCGCGGCGACGGAACTGCTTGAGGAAGACGGCCGCATTGTCGGCATCGCCACGGGCGACATGGGCATCGGCAAGGACAACGAGCCGACCGACGCGTTCCAGCGCGGCATGGAGCTGCGCGCGCGCTACATCCTGTTCGCCGAAGGATGCCGGGGATCGCTGTCGAAGCAGTTGATGCAAAGGTTCAACCTGCGCGAGGGGCATGATCCCCAAACCTATGCGATCGGCATCAAGGAGCTTTGGGAAGTCCCGACCGCGAATCACAAGCCGGGCCTGATCGAGCACAGCATCGGTTGGCCGCTGGACCGCGGCACCTATGGCGGGTCGTGGCTGTATCATTTTGGCGAGAACCTGGTCTCCTTCGGGTTCGTCATCGGGCTGGACTACAAGAACCCCTGGCTGTCGCCGTTCGACGAGATGCAGCGGTTCAAGACGCATCCCGCCGTGCGCAAGCATTTCGAGGGTGGGCGGCGGATCGCTTACGGGGCGCGGGCGCTGAACGAGGGCGGCCTGCAATCCATTCCGAAACTGACCTTTCCGGGCGGCATGCTGATCGGCGACGCGGGCGGCTTCCTGAACGTGCCGAAGATCAAGGGCACGCACACGGCCATGAAGTCGGGCATGCTGGCGGCGGAGGCGGTGGCCGAGGCGCTGGCCGGCGACCAGCCCGCCGAAGTGACCAGCTACCCGGAGCGGCTGAAGGCAAGCTGGATCTGGGAGGAACTGACCAAGGTGCGCAACGTGCGGCCGGCGTTCGCGAAGTTCGGCATGTGGGGCGGGCTGCTTTACAGCGCGCTTGACACCTACCTGCTGAGCGGCAAGGCGCCCTGGACGCTGCACCACCCGCATGCGGACAACGAAACACTGCAAGAGGCGGACAAGGCGCCGCGCATCGCCTATCCCAAGCCGGACGGGGTGCTGACGTTCGACCGGCTGTCATCCGTGTTCATCAGCAACACCAATCATGAGGAAAACCAGCCGCCTCACTTGCAGCTCTACAACCCGGCGAAGGCGATCGACCTGAACTGGGCGCACTACCGCAGCCCGGAAGTGCGGTACTGTCCGGCGGGAGTCTACGAGATCGTCGGCGCCGAGGAGGGCACGCCGGAATTGCACATCAACGCGCAGAACTGCGTGCACTGCAAGACGTGCGACATCAAGGACCCTTCGCAGAACATCAACTGGGTTCCTCCGGAGGGCGGCGGCGGGCCGGTCTATCCGGGCGGGATGTGACACGCAGGCCCCGAGCGTCCGCCGCAACGGCGGACCAAGCCGCATTTTTCACCGGAAGGCCCCCGCAAGCTGAATGACTTACCCCGGCACGGCTGTTAGAGTGTGCCGATGCAACATGCCCGCGCCGCTCGGCGGTCCTTCCTGATTGCGCTCACGCTGCTGTCAGCCTGCGCTGCGTCCGTGCCGTCGCCTGATGCTTCGGACGCCAATGGATCGATTGGCAACTACCTTGCCGGTCGTTTTGCCCTGTCGGAAGGCGATCCGGTGACTGCCGCCAATGATCTGCTTAAAGCGGCGGCGGACGATCCGGGCAATCCCGAGGTGACGCTTCAAGCTTTTATTGCCTGCCTTGAGGCCGGGCGACCGGAAGCCGTTACGCTGGCGCGTCAGTTGCCCGACAGCCAGATTGCTCAACTGGTCATGGCCGACGTGGACGCGAAGGCGGGAAACTGGCAAGCTGCGGAGCAGCGGTTCCATCAGTTGCCGCGGGAGGGCCTGACGCAGTTGCTGCAGCCGCTTTTGGTGGCCTGGGCGCAGCAGGGGGACGGACGCGTCGACTCTGCCCTGTCCACGCTGAGGCCCTATGTGGAAAACCCACGGTTCCAGGGCCTGTTCGCGCTGCATGCCGGCATGATCGCGGACCTTGGGAACCGGCCGGACGAAGCCGCCAGGTCTTATCATATTGCCGAAACTGATTTGACCGAGCCGAACTTGCGACTGGCGCAAGTCATGGCAAGCTGGCAAGCGCGTTCGGGCCAAGCAGCGGAGGCGCAACACACGCTTGCGGCCCTGCCCAGCGTCGCGCCGGACATGTCGATCGCGATGCCCGCCCTT
>CAXTXZ010000162.1:0-7864 GCA_964248015.1 uncultured Rhodopila sp.
TGCCGCCCATCGTGAGGCCGAACACCAGCAGGATCTGCCTCGGGTAGCTGAACAGCTCCCTGATCGGCCGGTCGCGCTGCTGGGCGGAGGCTTTGCGGAAGGCGTCCGTTTCCCGCAGGTTGCGCCGCAGGTAGAGGCCGAACACGGCCAGCACGGCGCCGATGGCGAAGGGGATGCGCCAGCCCCATGCCTCCAGCTCCGCGGCCGTGAGGGCCTGCTGCATCACCAGCAGCGTCAGGCTGCCCAGCACCTGTCCGCCGATCAAGGTGACGTATTGGAACGAACTGTAGAAGCCCCGATGCTGCGAAACCGCGATCTCGCTGAGGTAGGTGGCGGACGTGCCGTATTCGCCGCCAAGGGAAATGCCCTGGATCAGCCGAGCGGCCAGCAGCAGGAGGGGCGCGCCAAGGCCCAAGGTCGCGTAGGTGGGGGCGATGGCGATCAGCGCCGAACCGGCGCACATCAGCGTCACGGACAGGGTCAACGCCGCGCGACGGCCGGCGCGGTCGGCGTAGACGCCCAGGACCCAGCCGCCGACCGGGCGGATCAGGAAGCCCAGCGCGTAGATGCCGAAGGTGTTGAGAAGCTGGACGGTCGGGTTGGCGTTGGGGAAGAAGGATTTCGCGAAGTACAGGGCGAAGAAGTTGTAGACGTAGAAGTCGTACCACTCGATCAGGTTGCCGATGGAGCCGCCGAAGATCGACCTCAGGCGGCGGCGCATCGTCGCGTAATCTTCGGGTGGGGCAGCCGTCTGGCTCACGGTCGGGTTTCCTCGGGACGCGTTTTGGAGGTATCGGTGTGGCGGGAAATCGCCGCTTCGGCAAGAAGCAGGGCGTGGGGGAATGGCGATGAGCGGGATAGTGGCTGGCGGCATTGATTGCGACATCCATCCGTCGGTGCCGAGCCTCAAGGCGCTCCTTCCGTACCTGACCGACCACTGGCGGGACATCGTTGTCCAGCGCGGCGTCACCGAACTCAATTCCATCGCCTACCCCGCCAACAGCCCCCTCACCGCTCGGCCTGACTGGCGGGTCGAGGGCATCCGGCCAGGCTCGGATCTCGGCCTGCTGCGAAAGCATGCGCTGGACCCGTTCCGCACCAGCATCGCCATCGCCAATTGCCTGTATGGCGTGCAGTCGCTGTTCAGCGAGGACATGGGCGCCGGCTTTGCCCGCGCGGTGAACGACTGGATGGCGGCGGAGTGGCTGGACAAGGAGCCGCGCCTGCGCGCCTCGATCGTCGTGCCGGCGCAAAACCCTGAGATGGCGGTGGACGAGATCGAGCGGCTGGCATCCGACCGGCGCTTCGTGCAGGTGCTGCTGCTGGTGATGGGCGACATGCCGCTGGGCAAGCGGCACTACTGGCCGATCTACGCGGCGGCGAGCCGGCACGGGCTGGCGGTCGGCATCCATGCCGGCAGCGCGTACCGCCACCCGGTCACGCCGGTCGGCTGGCCGACCTACTACACGGAGGACTACGCCGCCCAGGCCGCCGGTTTCCAGCAGGCGTTGTCGTCGCTGATCTGCGAGGGCGTGTTCGTGAAGTTCCCCGGCCTCAAGGTCGTGCTGCTGGAATCCGGCTTCACCTGGCTGCCCGCGCACCTGTGGCGGCTGACGAAGTTCTGGCGCGGCCTGCGGATGGAGGTGCCCTGGCTCGACCGCTCGCCGTCCGAGGTGGTGACGTCCAACGTGCGGCTGACGATCCAGCCCTGCGATGGGCCGCCATCGGAAGAGATGTTCCAGAAGCTGATGGAGCACATGGATTCGGACGAGTTGCTGCTGTTCTCGACGGATTACCCGCACTGGCAGTTCGATGGCGACGACGCGCTGCCGGCGGGGCTGTCGCCCGCGTTGGCGCGGAAGATCATGATCGATAATCCGAAGGCGACGTATTCCCGGCTGGCGGACGGCTGACGAAAACATTGGCCGGCATCCGGGAGATGTGCAGGCAGGCCGAAATTCGGTAAGATCGTTCTCCTGAAGGAGCATGGTGCCATGAACGTCCAACTCAGCGCCCGTCCGCTGCCGCAACCGGCGAACCAGTCGAAGCTGGCGACCGCCGATTGCGACATCCATCCGCAGCGCGCCGATGACAAGGCGCTGCACCCTTTCCTGGAAAGACGCTGGATCGAGCATTTGCGAATGTTTGGCTCTCGCCCGCGCCAGGCGTACCAGGTCGGGCCTGCCTACCCGAAGGGGCAGCCGTTCGCCTCCCGCCGCGATGCGTGGCCGCCGGGCGGGCGGCCGGGATCGTCGCTGCCGTTCCTGCGCACGCAGTTGCTGGACGCCAACAACTGCGTGCTGGGCGTCTTGAACGCCACGGGCGACAACGGCCAGGCGTTCCAGAACCGTGACCTCGGGGCCGCCGTGTGCCGAGCCACCAACGAGTGGCTGGTCGCTGAGTGGCTGGCGCCGGAGCCTCGGTTGAAGGGGTCGATTGTCGTGCCATTCGAGGACGCCGACGCCGCGGTCGCGGAAATCGAACGCCATGCGGGCGACCCGCGCTTCGTGCAGGTGCTGATGCTGAACCGCACCAGTGAGCCGCCGGGGCAGAAACGATACTGGAGAATCTATGACGCGGCCACGGCGGCAGGCCTGCCGGTGGGCGTGCATGCCTTTGGTTTCGGGGGCTTTCCGGTCAGCGGCGGCGGATGGCCGTCTTACTACATCGAGGACATGGTCGGGCATGCCCAGTCGATGCAAGCCTTCCTGACCTCCATGGTGATCGAGGGCGTGTTCGAGAGGACACCGGGGTTCCGGCTTGTCTTGATCGAGGCCGGGTTCGCCTGGGTGCCCTCCCTGGCGTGGCGGCTGGATAAATTGTGGCATCGGTTGAAGGCCGAGACGCCGCATCTGAAACGCCTGCCCTCGGAGTATATCCGTGACAGCGTGTGGTTGACGACCCAGCCGATGGAGGAGCCGGCGACCCAGGCGCATGCGCTGGACGCGATCGACTGGATCGGCTGGAACCGCTTGTTGTTCGCGACGGATTATCCGCACTGGGATTACGACGATCCCGCGTCCGTGCTGCGGATGCCGCTCGCGGAGGACAAGAAGCGGAGCTTCTTCTTGAACAACGCGCTGGAGCTGTACAACAGAAGCTAGGCCGCGACCGTCCCGTGGCGAAGCAGTCAGGACGTGAATCACCGATCCAGGTAAAGCCGGCCTGGCATCGCCTGACATGGCCAAGGCGATAACGGCTCAGAGGCTGTGCCTGCCGCTCATGCGAGGCGACAGCCATCAGGCGAAGCACGCATGTTGCAGCACGTCATGGCCCATGCGGTCGGCGTCCAGGATCGCGGTCGCGAACGCCCTCCAGTTCGCCGCCGGATTGGACGACGGGATGCCTCGCCTGTCCTGGAACAGCTGTTTCAGCCCTTGCGCGATCGCGGCGCCCGTGGGTTCGCACAGGATCGTTCCTGGCACGTTGACCAGTTGTTCCGGCAACCCGCCGACAGTGGTCGCAAGCACCCGACGTCCCTGGGCAATCGCCGCCGCCGCTATGCCTGATTGGCTGGCTTCGCGGTAGGGCAACACGCATCCGTCCGCCCATTCGATCAGGCCGGAGAATTCCTCCTCCGAGAACCAGCGGTTCTCGACTTCGACGCGCGGGATGCCCCGCAACCTGGCCAGGTCGCGAGAGGCCGGACCCTCACCGCAGACGCGAACGTCGAAGGTCCTGTCAGGCCCCAGGATCGTCAATGCGTCCGCGAGCAGGTCCAGTCCCTTGTAAGGCAGCAACCTGCCCAGAAACAGCAGCCTAGGCGGCTCGCCATGAACGAAGGGGGGCGACATGTCGCGAAAATGGAAAGGCGGGTGCCACAGCTTGACGATCCTCTGGCCTCCCCTGCCGAAACCCTGCTGCCACAGGCTGGCTTCAACACAGCTCGACAGGGCGAACAGGGTGCTCGCGTTCCGCAGCAACCGGCGTTGCCTCACCATGCGGAACTGGAACCAGTCGCCTGGATGGGCAACCGCGTCATGCACGACAACCGAGTAGGGGATGCCGGCGCAGCGCAAGGCCGCCATCATCCGGCCGTCAAGCAGGGCGGGCATCGCGCAGATGGCTTTATCCACCCGCAGGGCTTGCAGCCGCCTGAAGACACGCTGGCGGCGCCACGGCTCCGTAATGCGCTGCAAAAGGTATTGCGACGAGCTGGTGTAGGTTGGCTCGGGCCAGTCGCAATGCAACGGGTTGGACGCGGCCAGGATTTCCGCCCCCGCGGCCAGTGAAAGAGTGACCGTGTCCTTGCCGTCAGCGGCGAATGCGGATGCCAGCCTGGTGGCAATAAGCGGACCGGCTCCTCGGCGGCCCCAGTGCCAGACCAGAATGTTCACGCAATCAACCTCACTGACGCCAGACGGATGACATGGGGTTAAAGTGGCGGAGAACCTCTTTTGTATCAACGGCGACGTTTGACCTGTACAATCGTTCGTGTTGGCCTTGGGTGCGTCCAACCCGCCGCGAGAACAACTTCGCTGCCTCCGTTTTGCGCAACGAGACATGAAGGGCTTGGCAGCGCCATGCGCGGCGGCGTCGCCGGAAAGCCGGTGTCCCACGTCGTGGGCATGAGACATCCCAATCGCCTGGCGATGGCAGATCCAGGCTTGGTCCATGCTGGCGGCCTAACCTGCGCTCCTTGCAGGCGATAGCCAAAGCGGCGCTTACCTCATTACATACCGGCTTAATTCCTGCCATCAGGGCTTCCTTGGCCGGCGGCATGGGTGCAATGCCTTTTTGGAGAGAGCATTGACACGACAATCGTTTGGGCCGCCTTGAGGTTCAGGCAGAGGGTTGCGAGACGGTTGCTGTCCCGCAGGCCGTGCCGACCGTTCGGAGGCGGCATCCGGTCGAACGGCCGCTTTCGACGCAGAGGGCGCAGAGCGGGGCGCAGAGTTCGCAGAGAAGACTCAATAAAGCATGAGGTGCGGCCAGCGTTCCTACAACCCGGCCTCTCCATGGCGGCTGGTCGCCACCGCGTTGGCCATCTTGGGCGCTGAGGCCGAAGCCGTGCATGCCCGTCCGGCGGCTGCTCCATCCGCGTGACAGGCAGACAGCATTGATCCCTATGCCGGCGACGTGACGGACAAACATCTGCTTGCTTCCCTGCGGCCTCTGCGCCCCGCTCTGCGCCCTCTGCGTCGAAAACGGAGCATCCCCAGGCACCAGCCGAAGCGTCACCCACGCCGCCAGGGGAAACCTCCTGAAGCAAGCCCACCCGCGGATCAGATTTCATCCCGCATTGGAAACGTCCCGCCGCTCAAGCGATTGCCGTGGGAACATTGAACTGTCAGTTGACGATTTAACACTGTATCTCTTATCATTCAGACTGGAGTCCTTGCATGAACATGCCTGTTTCACCGTCCGGCCGCTTTCCGCGCCTCCCTGGCAGGGCACAAACCGCTTCGTCCTTGCCACCTGGCCTCGACGCCCGATCCGCCGCGGTGCTGCGCGAAATCGTCGAGCAATACGTTGCCACTGGCGAGCCGGTGGGCAGCCGCACCCTGGCCCGCCGCCTGCCCATGAGCCTGTCGCCGGCGACGATCCGCAACGTCATGGCCGACCTGACCGACTCCGGGCTGCTGTTCGCGCCTCACACCTCGGCTGGCCGGTTGCCCACCGATCAGGGCCTGCGCCTGTTTGTCGATGGCTTGCTCAATTTTGGCGAACTCTCGGAAGAGGAACGCGTCTCGATCTCCGCGGCGCTGGCAACCGCCGGCCGCAGCCTTGAGGACACGCTGGCCGAGGCGAGCCTTCTGCTGTCCGGCTTGTCGGCGGCGGCCGGCCTTGTGCTTGCCCCAAAGTCGGATGGGGCGATCAAGCACATAGAGTTTGTCCCGCTTGGCCCGGGCCGGGCGCTTGTGGTGCTGGTGAACAGCGATGGCCAGGTGGAGAACCGGGTGATCGAAACGCCGCCCGGCCTGCCGCCCTCGGCTTTGCAACAGGCCAGCAACTACCTGAACGCCCGCCTTTCCGGCCGCCCGCTGGAGGAACTGCGCCGCCTCGTGGCCGAGGAGATGACGGCGAACCGCACCGAGCTTGACGCCTTGTCCGCCACGGTGGTCGCCGCCGGCCTGGCCACATGGACAGGCGAGGGCCGCTCCGGCAGCCTGATTGTCCGCGGGCAGGCGCGCTTGTTGTCCGACGTCACGCAAATCGACCGGCTGACCTCCATCCAGGCCTTGTTCGAAAGGCTGGAGGCGCAGGAAACCATGCTGCGCCTGCTGGAACTGGCCGAGCAGTCGGATGGCGTGCGGATTTTCATTGGCGCGGAAAGCGGGGTGTTCAACACCTCGGGCGTTTCGATGGTCGTTGCGCCGGCGCGCAACGAGGCCGGCCGCATCGTCGGCGCGATCGGCGTGATCGGCCCAACCCGGATCAACTATGGCCGGATCATCCCGGTGGTGGACTACACGGCCCGGGTGATCGGCCAATTGCTTGGCTGACAGCCGAACGGTTGAACAAACGACTCGATACGGGTTGTGCTCGGTCGCCGGGTTGCCTAACTGATGCGCGCCCTTTCCTTATTCAGTGTGCGTCATGACCAGTGAACCTCAGCCACCCCAGGACACCATGCAAGACCAGACCGCGGCCCCCGCCGATGCCGCGCCGCCCGAGCCATCGGAGGATCACCCGTCAAACGCCGAGCAGCTCATGCAGGCGGCGACTGCCCGCATCACGGCGCTGGAGGCGGAGCTGGCGGACATGAAGGAACGCTGGATGCGGGCCGAGGCGGAAAACGCCAATGTCCGGGTTCGCGCCCGCAAGGACATCGATGACACGCGGCAATACGCCGTGCAGAAATTCGCCACCGATGTCGTGGAAGCGGCCGACAACCTGAAACGCGGCATCGACAGCCTGCCGGCCCCGGCGCCCGACCAGCCGGCCATCGTCGGCAAGGTGCGAGAGGGCCTTGAAGGCGTGGAGCGCAGCTTCCTCGGCACGCTGGAGCGCAATGGCATCAAACAGGACGATCCTGCCGGCCAGCCCTTCGACCCCAACCTGCATCAGGCCATGGCGGAGCAGGAGACCGACGCCCATCCGCCCGGCACGGTGATCCAGGCGTGGTCCAAGGCCTGGACCCTGAACGGGCGCTTGCTGCGTCCGGCGATGGTTGTCGTCGCCAAGGCCCCCGGACGCGAACGGATCAGCCCGGAATTTTCCGGCGCCGCTGATTCATGACGAACCGGTAGGGAATAATTGTCGTTCACCCTTGTTCCGGCCGCATCCGTCTCATACATGAAAATCATTCACTGTAGGGACAGCCCCGGTGCTTCGGGCCGCGCCTGTCCGCTGAAAGGAGCTGTATTAACATGAGTAAAGTGATCGGTATCGATCTCGGCACGACCAATTCCTGCGTTGCGATTCTTGAAGGCAAGGACGTTCGCGTCATTGAAAACGCCGAAGGCGCGCGCACAACGCCCAGCATGGTCGCGTTCACTGACAGCGGGGAGCGGCTGGTTGGCCAGTCCGCCAAGCGCCAGGCCGTGACCAATCCCTCCAACACGCTGTATGCGATCAAGCGCCTGATGGGCCGCCGGTATGACGATCCGCTGGTCGCCAAGGACAAGGGCATGGTGCCCTATGCCATCGCGCGCGCGGACAACGGCGATGCCTCGGTCGAGGTCAAGGGCGAGAAGTATTCGCCAAGCCAGATCAGCGCATTCATCCTCGGCAAGATGAAGGAGACGGCGGAGGCCTACCTGGGAGAGCCTGTCAGCCAGGCCGTCATCACGGTCCCGGCCTACTTCAACGACAGCCAGCGCCAGGCCACCAAGGACGCCGGCCGGATCGCCGGCCTTGAAGTCTTGCGCATCATCAACGAGCCGACGGCGGCGGCCCTCGCCTACGGCATGGACAAGAA
>CAXTXZ010000163.1:0-7805 GCA_964248015.1 uncultured Rhodopila sp.
GTCCACCAAAAACGGCTCAGGCCATGTTTCGCGGTTTAGCGATTCCGGGTACTAGGAGCTCTCCACTTTTCCGAAGCAAGTCCATACCGGGTTTCGAGGTGAGGCGAAGCGCCTTGAGCTGGTGCGCCAGCACCGCTGGCCGGAGGGCGCGCGCTGTCCGGGTTGCGAGACCTGGCGGTCATCCGTCATGGCCATGACGAGAGGCAGTACCCTTGTTAAGGCTCTTGTGGCATGAACTGCGCTACCACCCTGAAAGGCGGTAAGAGCCATCATCCAGTAATCAGCGCCTGCCTTGCCTTCTTCTGAGGGGGTGGCGGATCATACGCCCATGGAAGAGCCGGCGGCTGAACCTCCGATCCCCGATCTAACGTTGACCGAACGCTTTTTTGAGCGGGCAAGGGAGGCTGGCCTAAGCCATTCCGTTCCTTTTTCATTCACACCAGGCGGTTTGCTAGAGATCATTGAAACTCACAATCTTCAGATTGATTTCGAGCTTCGCTTTCACCAGTTGAATAACGCGGAGGTTAAGCGGATCATCCTGCGTTCCATGGCGTTCACCGCCTTGGAACTTGAAGAGAAGCAAAAGGAGATCGAGGACAAGATCGACCTACTCGACCGCATAGTGGTCGCTCCGACCGCCACAATAAGCGCCGGAGCCATTGCCTCTATTATCGCGACGGCAGGAGCCGCGTTACCGCTCGTTGGACTTGCAGGAGGCGTTATTGGCCTAGCTTTAGCAGCGAGGGCCAGATATCGTATGCGCAGACAGGCTCGAAGGTTCGAATTCGACGTTAAGCGGATACGCGCCGTTATTGAGAATCTGAAGGACATAAGTGGAAGAGCTGTTTCGGAAGGCTGACCTTTGGATTGCGCTCATGGGCGTCCTCTCTGGCGTATGGTCAGCTATCGTGTCTGCGTATATATCTCGCCACCTTGGCCGCGAGAGTTTGCTCCCGAAGCTTACCGTCATTCTTTTGGGCATGGCTACGCTCCTTACCGATGTCGCTAATCGAGCGCAACAGCGGGCAGATCGATCCTAACCGGATTGGCTCCTATTGGGTTTCGGGGCGGCGACGGTTGGCAGGAACAGCGGCCGTCGGTTGTATCTGATTTGATGGCGGGACGACATCCTGCCATTCATCCAAACAAGCCTCGCTGGCATGGCTGTGTCTGGCCTGATCAGCCTTTCGGCGCTGCTGGATAAGGCGAAGTGCCTTGAGCTGGCGCCAGCACCGTTGGCCTGAGGGTGCGCGCTGTCCGGGTTGCGGGAGCCCGGCAGTGATCCGCAACGGCCATGACGAGAGGCAGCACCCTCGTTAAGGCTCTTGTGGCATGAACCACGTTACCACCCTGGAAGGCGGCAAGAGCCATTGGTCAAATGATCGCGTCATCACGCAGCGCGGCGATGGCGGCGTCATCGTAGCCGATGTCCCGCAGCACTTCGGCGTTGTCGGCGCCCGCCGCCGGGGCCAGCGTGTCGAGCTTGCCGCCGCCATGCGCCATCTGGAAGCCTGATCCCATGAGCCGGAGCGGGCCGTAGGGGCTTTCGACGGTTTGCAGCACGTTGCGGGCGACGACCTGGGGATGATCGACGATTTCCTCGATCTTCCAGATGCTGGCGCAGGGCGCGCCGGCGTCGTTCAGCCGCCGTTCCCAGGTTTTCGCGTCGGCTTCGGAGAGAGCGGACTCGATGATCCCGCGCAACGCGGCCTCGTTTTCCTTGCGGCTGAACCAGTCGGCGAAGCGCGGGTCGTCCAGGGCGTCGGCTCGGCCCAGGCCGGCCATCAGCGCGCGGTACTGCTTCTCGTCGTTGACCGCCAGCAGCAGGAAGCTGTCCTTGGCGCGGAACAGGTTGGCGGTCACCTTGCGGCTGACCGCCTGGTTGCCGGCCTGTTGCTGCTTGTGGCCCGCCACGGTGTAGTCGGCGACCTGGGTGGTGAGGAACGCCAGGCTGGCCTCCAGCATCGAGACGTCGATGAACTGGCCCTGCCCGGTGTGGGTCCGCTGGTACAGCGCCGAGGCCAGGGCGAACGCCCCTGTCGCGCCGGACAAGATGTCGCAGACGGCGAAGCCGGCACGGGTGGGACCCATTTCCTCGTGGCCGGTGATCGCCATGATGCCGGACATCGCCTGGATCTTGCCGTCGTAGCCGGCCTCGTTGCTGGACGGGCCGGTTTGGCCGAGGCCGGAGATGGCGCAGTAGATCAGCCTGGGGTTGATGGCGGACAGCGCCGCGTAGCCGAGGCCGAGGCGGTCCATGACGCCGGCGCGGAAGTTCTCCATCACGATGTCGGCGCTGGCGGCCAGCTTCAGCACGATCTCCCGCGCGGCGGGCTTTTGCAGGTCGAGCGTCAGGCTTTTCTTGTTGCCGTTCACGGCGATGAAGGGCGGGGCCATGTTGCGGTCGGCCCACTCGCGCGAGAGGGGCGTGCGGCGCATGTCCTCGCCGCCGCGTCGCTCGACCTTGATGACCTCGGCGCCGAGAAGGGCCAGTTGGTAGCTGGCGTAGGGGCCGGCGAGGACCTGGGTGAAGTCCAGGACGCGGACGCCGGCGAAGGGGCGGGCGTTCATGCCGCCTTCACCACGCGGTTGGGGCGGGCGAGTTCCTTCTGGCGGTCGAATTCCTCGCGGCGGCGCTTCAGCTCCGCCTCGCCGATCTGTTCTAGGTTGAGGTAGTCCAGCTTCCACTTTCCGTCTGCGTTCCAGCGGATCGGCGACTGCATCGTGGCCTGGGGGCCGGGGGCGGTTTCCAGCAGGCGCAACGCGAGGGCAAGGGTCTGCTCCTGGGACTCCGGGTCGTGCGGCTTGCCGGCGCTGTTGCCCAAGGGGAAGTCGCTGAACAGGAAGCGGGGGGCGGCGGCGTGCTCGACGATGTCCTTGGCGCATCCCATGATGACGGTGGGGATGCCGTTGGCCTCCAGGTGGCGGGCGACCAGGGTGCTGGTCTGGTGGCAGACCGGGCAGTTGGGGACGATGATCGCGACATCGGCTCCGTCCTCGCGGACGCGGGCGAGGGCCTCCGGCGCGTCGGTTTCGACGGTGACGCGGTGGCTGCGGTTGGTCGGGATGCCGTGGAACCGGGGAGCCACGGCGCCGATGCGGCCGGTGGCGGCGGCTTTGCGCAGGGCGGGGAGCGGGAACCAGGCGCCGCTGTCGGTGGCGGTGGTGTGGGTACGGTCGTAGCCGATGTGGGAGATGCGCAGGTCGTGGTCCTGGGCGGTGTCGCCGGAATAGACTGCGTAGAACTTGGCGCTGCCGTTATAGGCGGCGCCCGGTCCCTGGTCGCCCTTGCCGGGCTGATAGGGCGCGGCGGTGGTGAGGATCGTTACCTTGGACTGGCTCAGCGGCTTGCTTAGGGGGGTGAAGGGCGCGGACAGGTAATGCGCCCAGCGGTATGGCGTGGCGTAGCCGATGGCTGCGTAATACTCGCGCGTGCGGCGCATGTAGGGGATGGGGGAGTCGTAGTCCGGCGCGAAGCCGAGCAGAGTGTCTAGGGACTGGTCCATGGTCGCCTCCGATCGCTGGGGTGGCCAGCATTGGAGGGCATTCGTGGCATGACCGAGCCGATTGCCGCAAGGTACAGGCGCTTCGCGACGGCGGAGGCGCATGGCCACTCGGCGTTGTATGAGGCGTTCGCGACGGGTGTCGCCGGCGATGCGGCGCTGCTGTCGTTTCTTGCTGGGCTGCCGGCGGAGAAGCAGCAGCCCAATCTTTTGTTCGCGGCGGTTCGGCTGGCCTGCGGGACGGCTGGTTCGTTTGCTGATTTCCGGCAGCGGCTGCTTGATCACCAGGACGCGGTGCGCGACGTGATGCTGCGACGCGGAACCCAGACAAACGAGGCCGGGCGGTGCGCGGCGCTGCTGCCGGCGCTGGCCGGCTTGCCGGGGCCGCTGGCGCTGATCGAGGTGGGGGCCTCGGGCGGATTGTGCCTGCTGCCCGACCGTTACGGCTATGACTACGGGGGCGTCGTGCTGCCGGGCGATCCGGTGCTGTCGTGCCGGGCAAGCGGCGTGGCGCTGCCGGCGGGCAAGCCCGAGGTGGCGTGGCGAAGGGGCCTTGATCTCCATCCGGTCGATGTGACGGACGCGGATCAGGCAGCGTGGCTGGAAGCCCTGGCGTGGCCGGATCAGCCGGAGCGGTTGTCTCGGCTGCGGCGGGCGGTCGCGGTCGCGCGGGCCGATCCGCCGAGAGTGCTGCGGGGCGACCTGCGGATTGACACGTTGCCGTTGATCGAGGAAGCGCGGGGGTTCGGCGCCGTGGTGGTTTTCCACACGGCTGTGCTGGCTTACCTGCCGGATGCGGCGGACAGGGTTGCGTTCGGCCGGGATGTCATGCGGGCGAAGGCGGCGTGGATCAGCAACGAAGCGCCGAACGTGCTTCCGGGGCTTGCCTCAGTGGCCGGGACGCCGCCGCGAAAGGGGGCGTTCCTGCTGTCGGTCGATGGCGTTCCCACCGCCTGGACGGACCCTCATGGGGGATGGATCGAAGGCGTGAAGTAACAACCGCGATCACCCGGCGGCGATGTTGTCCAGCAACCGCACGGTTCCGAGCTTCGCCGCCGCGATCAGCCGGGCGCCAGGAATGGACCTTGCGAGCGGGGCGAGGCTGGGGCCGTCGACAAGGGCGACGTAATCGACCTTGAAGCCCTGGGCCGCCAGTGTCAGTCGCGCATCGCCCAGTGCCTCGGCTGTCGGATCGCCCCGCATGATGCGCGCCGCGGTGGTGGTGATCGCCGCCATCAAGGCCGGCGCGACGGCGCGTTCCGCAGGCGACAGGAACCGGTTGCGCGACGACATCGCGAGGCCGTCGGGTTCGCGCACCGTCTCAACGCCGATGATCTCCAGCGGCAGCAGCAGGTCGGCGTCCATGCGCCGCACCACCTGGAGTTGCTGCCAGTCCTTTGCGCCGAAATAGGCGCGGTTTGGGCGGACCTGGCCGAACAGCTTGGCGCAGACCGTGGCGACGCCTTGGAAGTGGCCGGGGCGGGCCTCGCCCTCCCACCGTTCGGCGGGGCCGGAGACCGTGATGACCGTTGCCTGGTCCGGCGGGTACATCGTGGCGACGTCCGGCAGCCATGCCAGGGCGCAGCCTTCGGACTGCAACGCGGCGAGGTCGCCTGCCTCGTCGCGCGGGTAGCGGGACAAGTCCTCAGTCGCGCTGAACTGCATGGGATTGACGAAGATGGAGGCGACCGTGGCCGCGCCGGAGGCGGCGCCGGCGCGAACCAGCGCGCGATGGCCGGCGTGCAGCGCGCCCATGGTCGGGACGAACGCCAAGGCGCCGGCGTCGTGGCGGAGGCGGGCGCAGGCCATGCGGAGGTCGGCGAGGGAGCGGGCGATCTGCATGCGCGGGAGCTTGGTGCAGCGGGCGTTCGCGGGCAACATGCGCCGGCGCAACAGGGGACAGGCGGGATGAAGCTGCAAGGCCAGGTCGCATTGGTAACGGGCGGATCGCGCGGCATCGGCAGGGCGACGGCCTTGCTGTTCGCGCGGGAGGGCGCGGACATCGCGTTCTGCCATCTGGACGACACGGACAAAGCCGAAGCGACGGCGGCGGAAATCCGTGCGTTGGGGCGGCGGGCGATGCACAAGTCGGCGGACGTCGCGGACATCGCGGCGACCAAGGCCCTCGCGCGGGAAGTGACTGACACGTTCGGGCCGATCGACATCCTGTTCAACAACGCAGGCATGAACATCCGCAAGCCGTTCGAGGCCTACACCGAGGACGAGTTCGACCGCATCATGGCGGTGCACATGAAGGGCATGTTCTTCATGGCGCAGGCGGTCTATCCGGCGATGGCGGCGCGCGGGCGGGGCTGCATCATCAACGTCGCCTCGCAGCGCGGCCTGAAGGGGGCGGTCAACTCGGCGCCTTATTCGGCGGCCAAGGCCGGCATCATGGGCTTCACCCGCGCCCTGTCGTGGGAGGCCGCGCCGAAGGGCGTGCGGGTCAACGCCATCGCGCCCGGGCCGATCGACACCGACCTGACGGCGACGATGGACCCGGCGGACCGGCAGGCGTTCATCGACGCGCTGCCGGCCGGGCGTTTCGGCCGCCCGGAGGAAATCGCCGCGACCGCGCTGCTGCTGGCCGGACCCGAGGGCGGGTTCTTCGTCGGCGCCACGCTGTCGCCCAACGGCGGGGACGTGATGCATTGATGCCTTTGGGCTTGACGAAGTTTAACCAAGCCCCACAGCTTGCCGGACTGTCCCTCCGGTCCGGCGTGGTTTAAGCAAGCTCTTCATGGCACAGGCAGATTCCACCAAGGCAGCCACGCGATCATGGCTGAGCCGGGAGCAACGCGCGGGCCGCGCCGCCGCCCGCCCGGTTTTGATGCTCCACATCCTTGGAACCGTGCTGGGGGTCGCGCAGGCGTTCCTCGCGGCCTCGGTGCTGGCGTCGGCCTTCGCGGCGGCAAGGGTTGACCCGGTTGCGCTGGCGGCGTTCGGCGTGCTGGCGGCGTTGCGCGCGGCTGCGTCCTACCTGACCGAGCGCGCGGCTTTCGCCGCTGGCGCCGCGTCGCGCCGGCGGTTGCGCAGCGATGCGCTGTCGCGGCTGCTGCAGGCCGGGCCGGCCTTGCTGCGCGGCAGCCATTCCGGCGACCTCGCGTCGATCGTGGTTGACCGGATCGAGGCGCTGGACGGCCTGTTCGCCCGCTACGTGCCGGCCGCGATCTTTGCGATGGCTGGTCCCTGCGTCGTGCTGCTGGCGGTGCTGTACGCCGATCCTTGGGCGGCGCTGCTGCTGCTGGGATGCGGCCTGCTGGCGCCGGTTGGCATGGCGGTCGCCGGCATTGGCGCCGCCGCCGCGTCGCGCAACCAGTTCATCGCCATGACCCGGCTTCAGGCCCGCTTCCTGGACCGGGTGCGCGGGATAGCGACCATCGTGCTGCATGGCCGCGCCGGGGACGAGCAGCGGGCGCTGGCGCTGGCGGCGTCGGAGCTGCGGGCGCGGACCATGCGGGTGCTGCGGGTGGCGTTCCTGTCCTCGGTCGCGCTGGACCTCGCGGCGGCCTTGGCCATGGTCGTGCTGGCGATCCACTATTTCACCGCGCTGCGCCTGAACGGGCTCAGCGGCGGCATGGGCCCGGCCTTGGCGGTGCTGCTGCTGGCGCCGGAGTTCTTCGCGCCGCTGCGGACCTTCTCCGCCGCGTACCAGGACCGGCTGCACGCGACCGGCGCGGCGGAGGCGCTGGTGGCCTTGCCTCCGTTGCCTGAACCGGAGCCGGAGCGGAAAATCCGCACGGTCAACGCGCAGGGCGTCACCGTGGCGTTCGACAAGGCGCGCCTGACCTGGGACGCCTCGCGCGGGCCGGCGCTGGATGGCTTGTCGTTCCGCGTCGCGGCGGGGGAGACGCTGATATTGGCGGGACCGTCGGGGTCGGGCAAATCCTCGGTCATCGAGATCCTGCTGGGCTTTGTGCGGCCGGACAGCGGGCGGGTGACGATCAACGGCGCGGACATCACGGACCTGGTGCCGCAGGCGCTGTCGCGGCTGACGGCGTGGATCGGGCAGCGCCCGGTGCTGTTCGCCGGCTCGATACGCGACAACATCCTGTTCGCCCGCCCGGAAGCGACGCCCGAGGAAGTGGCCGCCGCCGCCCGGAGCGCCAGGCTGGACCCGTTCATTGCCTGCTTGCCGCAAGGGCTGGACACGCCGGTCGGCGAGGGCGGCTACGGCTTGTCCGGCGGCCAGGCGCAGCGGGTGGCGATCGCGCGGGCCTACCTGAAGAACGCGCCGCTTCTGCTGCTGGATGAGCCGACGGCGCACCTGGACCCAACCACCGAGCAGGAGGTGCTGGATAG